>NZ_JBIUVK010000013.1:0-146351 GCF_044742865.1 Pseudomonas sp. NPDC087814
AGCGGTTATCCACGTGTTCTAGGCAGTCTTCAACGGTTACGCGGGCCATGGTATTCCTCGGAGCGAATGCAATATGCGCGCTGCCCGGTTGGGCGAGCGGACTGAACAGTTTAAAAAATCACCAGCGTTTAGGGAAGCGCTGATTTTTCGCAGGCCATCGCAAACGCGCTACAAGTGCCAATGTAAAGCCCCTGCAGCGGTTTTGGGAAGAGCCAATCAGCCGAGCAGTTCGGCCAATAATTTGCCGAAACGCTGCTGCTGACGCTTTTGCTGGAGCTGATTGGCGCGGAAAATCGCTTTCAGATCGTCCAGCGCGTGAGCGAAATCGTCGTTGATGATCAGGTAGTCGTAGTCGACGTAGTGGCTCATTTCACTGACGGCTTCACGCATGCGACCTTCGATGATCTCGTCGCTGTCCTGGCCACGATTGGTCAGGCGCTGGTGCAATGCTTCCAGCGAAGGCGGCAGGATGAAGATCGAGCGGGCTTTGGGCATCAGCTGGCGCACTTGCTCGGCGCCCTGCCAGTCGATTTCCAGGATCAGGTCGTGGCCTTCGTCCAGGGTCTGCTGCAGGTGGCTTTGGGAGGTGCCGTAGAGGTTGCCGAAGACCTCGGCGCGCTCCAGGAAATCACCGTGCTCGATCATCTTGACGAACTCGGTGCGCTCGACGAAGTGGTAGTGCACGCCGTTCACTTCACCCGGGCGCATGGCGCGGGTGGTGTGGGATACCGAGATGCGGATCTGCTCGTCAGCGTCGGTCAGGGCCTTGACCAGGCTGCTTTTGCCCGCGCCCGATGGGGCGGAAATGATGTACAGGGTGCCGGTGCTGTGGGTCATGTCAGGGTGCCTTACTCGATATTCTGTACTTGTTCGCGCATTTGCTCGATCAACACTTTGAGGTTGACCGCCGCCTGGGTACTGCGCGGATCAAAGGCTTTGGAGCCCAGTGTATTGGCTTCGCGGTTGAGTTCCTGCATCAGGAAGTCCAGGCGCCGACCGGCGGCACCGGCAGACTTGAGCACGCGGCGCACTTCCAGGATGTGGGTGCTCAGGCGGTCGAGTTCTTCGGCCACGTCGCTTTTTTGCGCCAGCAGGACCATCTCTTGCTCCAGGCGCACCGGATCCAGTTCGGCCTGCATGTCGGCGAAGCGGTCCAGGACCTTCTGGCGCTGGGTGGCAAGCATCTGCGGCACCAGTTCGCGCAGGGTCACCACGTCTTCTTCAATGGAGGTCAGGCGGTCGCTGATCAGGCGGGCCAGTTCGGCCCCTTCACGCTCGCGGCCGGCCTTGAGTTCTTTCAAGCCTTGGTTGAACAGGGTCAGCGCCTCGGCGTTCAACGCCTGTGGGTCAGTGGCATCGGCCACCAGCACGCCGGGCCAGGCCAGGACTTCCAGCGGGTTGATGGCGGCAGGCTGCTTGATCAGGCCGGCGATGGTTTCGGCGGCGGCGACCAATTGGGCGGCGCGCTCGCGATCCACCTGCAACGGCTTGCCGGTGGTTTCCTCGGTAAAGCGCAGGGTGCATTCCAGCTTGCCGCGGGAGATGCCCTGGCGCAGTGCCTCACGAACCGCGCCTTCGAGGTCGCGAAACGATTCCGGCAGGCGCAGGTGCGGCTCCAGGTAGCGGCTGTTGACCGAGCGCAATTCCCAGCTCAGGGTGCCTTGGACGCCGGCTTTTTCGACGCGGGCGAAGGCGGTCATGCTGTGCACCATGGAGGTACCTCGCGATGCAGTCCCGCAAACAGGCGGGCTGATGGGTAGATTGAAGCCGACAGGCTGCGAAGGCGCAGGATTGTAGCTCAAGGGGACGGGTGGCCCCAAACAGTGGCTTCGGTGCCCGGGTTTGTAACAGGATTTTTTAGCCGTGCCGATCAGGGCTGGCGGCTCTATAATGCTCGGCAGTTTTTCGTCCTCCGTACAGGTATCCCCTATGAAACGTCCAAGTGGTCGCGCTGCCGATCAGCTCCGCTCGATCCGCATCACCCGCAACTACACCAAACACGCCGAGGGATCTGTACTGGTCGAGTTTGGCGATACCAAGGTTATCTGCACCGTCAGCGTCGAAAACGGCGTGCCGCGTTTCCTCAAGGGCCAGGGCCAGGGTTGGTTGACCGCCGAATACGGCATGCTGCCGCGCGCCACCGGCGAGCGTAACCAGCGTGAAGCCAGCCGTGGCAAGCAAGGCGGCCGCACCCTGGAAATCCAGCGCCTGATCGGTCGCTCCCTGCGTGCAGCCCTGGACATGTCCAAGCTGGGCGACGTGACCCTGTACGTCGACTGCGACGTGATCCAGGCCGACGGTGGCACCCGTACTGCCTCCATCACCGGCGCCATGGTTGCCCTGGTCGACGCGCTCAAGGTCATCAAGAAACGTGGCGGCCTGAAAGGCGGCGATCCGCTCAAGCAGATGATCGCGGCTGTATCGGTCGGCATGTATCAGGGCGAGCCGGTGCTGGATCTGGACTATCTTGAAGATTCGGCTGCCGAGACCGACCTGAACGTGGTGATGACCAGCACCGGTGGTTTCATCGAAGTGCAGGGCACCGCCGAAGGCGCGCCATTCCAGCCGGCGGACCTGAATGCCATGCTGGCCCTGGCCCAGAAGGGCATGACCGAAATCTTCGAACTGCAGAACGCCGCATTGGCCGACTGATTCAATCCCAAGGAGCGACGCCATGAGTGACAGCCAACTTCCACTGCCGACACCGTCCAAGGAAGTTCGCCAGTGGGCGATGCTCTGTCATTTTGCGGCGTTCTTCGGGCTGATGTTCCCGTTCGGCAGCCTGCTGGGGCCCTTGATTCTTTGGCAGGTGAAGAAGGATGCAGACCCGTTCATTGATGACCAGGGCAAGGAAGCGCTGAATTTCCAGATCACCGTGGGCATTGCCTGGGCGGTCTGCTTCCTGCTGGGTTTTATCGTGATCGGCTTCGTGTTGATGACCGTGCTGGTGATCGGCGCGGTGGTGATGACGATCATTGCGGGCATCAAGGCCAACAAGGGCGTGGCTTATCGTTATCCGTGGACATTGCGGTTGATCAAATAACCACCGCCCACAAAAAAACCGACAGTGATGTCGGTTTTTTTGTGCCTGGAAAAAGACCTTAGATGGTCAAGGTCCAGTCGTAGTCCACGATCAGCGGCGCGTGCTGCGAGAAGCGCGGCTGGCGTGGCAGACGTGCGCTGCGCACGAAGCGACGCAAGCCTGGCGTCAGCAGCTGGTAGTCAAAACGCCAGCCGAGGTTGAGCATCTCGGCCTGTTCGTTATCCGGCCACCAGCTGTACTGGTCGCCTTCGCGGCTGACTTCCCGCAGGGCATCGACATAGCCCATGTTGCCGACAATCTCGTCCATCCAGGCCCGTTCCGGCGCCAGGAAGCCCGGGGATTGCTGGCTGTCGCGCCAGTTCTTGATATCCAGCTTCTGTTGCGCCACGTACAGCGAGCCACAGTAAATGTACTCGCGACGTTTGCGCCGCTGTTTATCCAGATAACGGGCGAAGTCGTCCATTAGCTTGAACTTCTGGTTCAAGTCTTCATCGCCATTCTGCCCTGATGGAAGCAGCAAGGTCGCAATGCTGACCTTATCGAAATCGGCTTGCAGGTAGCGCCCGTAGCGGTCGGCTGTCTCGAAGCCGAGGCCGCTGATGACCGCCTTGGGTTGCAACCGCGAATACAAAGCCACGCCGCCTTGGGCGGGAACTTCGGCATCACAGGCATAAAGGAAGTAGCCATCCAGTTGGAAGGCTGGGTCGTCCAGTTCAAAGGCGGAGGCGCGGGTGTCCTGCAGGCAGATGACGTCGGCATTCTGGGCTTGCAGCCAACTGAGCAAACCACGCTCGACTGCAGCCTGAATACCATTGACGTTCACACTGATGATCCGCATAAATGGCCCCAAAAATCGCGTGCGTGTATGATACACGCCGTCTACCTAATTAGCTAAATCCGTGGTATCTGAGGCTTTTTTCATGCAGGCGTATCAACGCGATTTCATTCGTTTTGCCATCGATCGCGGCGTATTGCGCTTCGGTGAGTTCACTTTGAAGTCCGGGCGCACCAGCCCTTACTTCTTCAATGCCGGCCTTTTCAACTCGGGTTCTGCCCTGGCGCAGCTGGGTCGTTTCTATGCGGCCGCCATCGTTGAAAGCGGTATTTCCTTCGACGTGCTGTTCGGCCCGGCCTACAAGGGCATTCCCCTGGCCGCCGCGACGGCCGTGGCTCTGGCTGAACATCACGAGCTGGATCTGCCTTGGTGCTTCAACCGCAAGGAAGCCAAGGCCCACGGCGAAGGCGGTAGCCTCGTGGGTGCGCCGCTCAAGGGCGACGTGCTGATCATCGACGACGTGATCACTGCCGGTACGGCGATTCGCGAAGTGATGCAGATCATCGCTTCCCAGGACGGCGCCAAGGCGGCCGGCGTGTTGATCGCGCTGAACCGCCAGGAGCGCGGCAACGGTGAATTGTCGGCGATCCAGGAAGTGGAACGTGATTTCGCGATTCCGGTGGTGAGCATCGTGTCCCTGAACCAGGTGTTGCAGTTCCTGGAAGATGACCCGCAGCTCAAGCAGCATTTGCCGGCGGTCAAGGCTTATCGCGAGCAGTTCGGCGTTTAGAAGATCCATGTGGGAGCGGGCTTGCTCGCGAATACGGCTTGTCAGTTGATATATGTGTCGACTGACCCGCCGCTTTCGCGAGCAAGCCCGCTCCCACATTTTTAGACCGAGTACATAGAAAAGGCCCCGTTCAATCGAATTGAACGGGGCCTTTTTGTTTACCAGCGCTTAGGGGCGCTTGCGGTTGCTGATCAGGGTACCCACACCGGTATCGGTGAAGATTTCCAGCAGGATCGCATTCGGCACCCGGCCATCCAGGATCAACGAGCTGCCAACGCCGCCTTGCACCGCTTCCAGCGCGCAGCGGATCTTCGGCAGCATGCCGCCGTAGATGGTGCCGTCGGCGATCAGGTCGTCCACTTGCTGGGTCGTCAGGCCGGTCAAGACCTTGCCTTCCTTGTCCATCAAGCCGGCGATGTTGGTGAGCAGCATCAGCTTCTCGGCCTTCAGCGCCTCGGCCACCTTGCCGGCCACGAGGTCGGCGTTGATGTTGTAGGACTCACCGTTGGCACCGACACCGATCGGCGCGATCACCGGAATGAAATCGCCTTTCACCAGCAGGTTCAGCAGGTCGGTGTTGATGCCGATCACTTCGCCCACCTGGCCGATGTCGATGATTTCCGGCTGGGTCATCTCCGGGGTCTTGCGGGTCACGGTGAGCTTCTTCGCCCGGATCAGTTCGGCGTCCTTGCCGGTCAGGCCGATGGCGCTGCCGCCATGGCGGTTGATCAGGTTGACGATGTCTTTGTTCACCTGGCCGCCCAGGACCATCTCCACCACGTCCATGGTCTGGGCGTCGGTTACACGCATGCCGTCGATGAAGTGACTCTCGATGGACAGGCGCTTGAGCAGGTCACCGATTTGCGGGCCGCCACCGTGCACCACCACCGGGTTGATCCCGACGGCTTTCATCAACACGATGTCGCGGGCAAAGCCGGTTTTCAGCTCGTCGCTTTCCATGGCATTGCCGCCGTACTTGATCACCAGCGTCTTGCCGACGTAGCGTCGAATTTTTGGCAACGCTTCTGAAATGTCCTTGGCGGTATTGGCGGCGGCTTCGCGTTCGAGGGTCATTCAGGGCTCCGGTAAAAAATCAGAACGGTAATTGGAGATCAGGGGCAACACGTTTCAACTGGGCGTGGAACACGTCCTTGATGCGCTGCAACTCAGCCTCGGTATCCGCCTCGAAACGCAGCACCAGCACCGGTGTGGTGTTGGATGCGCGAACCAGGCCCCAGCCTTTGGCGTAATCGACTCGCACACCATCAATGCTGGTCAGGTCGGCGCCTTCGCCCCATTGCGCATCGTGCAGTGCGTCAATGATGCTGAATTTGCTCTCCTCGGTCACATGGATATTGATCTCTGGCGTAGAAATATCATTCGGGAAGGTCTGGAACAGCTCCTGCGCGGTCGATTTTTCCTTGCTGAGGATCTCCAGCAGACGAGCGGCGCTGTAAATGCCGTCGTCAAAGCCGAACCAGCGCTCCTTGAAGAACACATGGCCGCTCATTTCGCCGGCCAACAGCGCGCCGGTTTCTTTCATTTTCTTTTTGATCAACGAGTGGCCAGTCTTCCACATTAGCGGGCGACCGCCGTATTCCTTGATCAGCGGTGTGAGGCGGCGGGTGCACTTCACGTCGAAGATAATTTCGGCACCTGGGTTGCGCGCAACCACGTCGCGGGCAAACAGCATCAGCAGGCGGTCCGCAAACACGTTTTCGCCGGTGTCCGTCACCACGCCAACGCGGTCGCCGTCACCGTCGAAGGCCAGGCCGACGTTAGCCCCGGTCTCCTTGACCTTGGCGATCAGGTCCACCAGGTTCTCGGGCTTGCCTGGATCCGGGTGATGGTTCGGGAAGTTGCCGTCGACGTCACAGAACAGTGGGATCACTTCGCAGTTCAGGGCTTCGAGCAGTTGCGGGGCGATCACGCCGGCCGCGCCATTGCCGCAGTCCACCACCACTTTGAGGCGGCGCGCGAGTTTGACGTCGCCGGTGATTTGGTCAGAGTAGCGCTGCAGGATGTCGACTTTGGTGATGCTGCCTTCGCCGCTGGTCAGGTCGTTGGTCTTCAGGCGGGTGTGCAGGGCCTGGATCTGTTCGTTGGCGAGGGTATCGCCAGCGATGACGATCTTGAAGCCGTTGTAGTCCGACGGGTTATGGCTGCCGGTGAGCATCACGCCCGACTTGCCGGCCAGTACGTTGGCTGCGTAGTACAGCGCAGGCGTCGGCACCAGGCCCACGTCGCTGACGTGGCAGCCGCTGTCGGCCAGGCCCTGGATCAGTTGCTCGACGAGTTCGGGGCCGGACAGGCGGCCATCACGGCCTACGGAAACGTTGGGCTCGCCCTGTGCCAGGCTCTGGGAGCCAATGGCGCGGCCGATCCAGTAGGCGGTCTCGGCGGTCAGGGTCTTGGGGACCACGCCACGAATGTCATAGGCGCGGAAAATGCTGTCGGGAAATGTCGGGGCGACTCGGGCTGGGTTGCTCATTGCGGGGGGGAACTCCATCGATAAGGGGCTGGGCTGGCCTCAAGGGTGCTGACCGGCAGGCTCAAACTGAAGGGTAAGACGGCGTTTTTGGCATAGAGTTCGTGGTGCAAAAGTGCCATCGGCGCCGAAGCTCCGCCCTTTTGCCCCCTTAATGCCCTGATTTCACTGGGGAAACCTTGCTGGTAAGTTCCGCGCATTCTTCATCCTGAAAGGCCATGCGTTGGCATCAGGCCGGGTGAGGCACCCGGCTTGTTCGGCTAAGTCAATTCAGCTTAGTCAGTGGCTGCCGGAATGCCCGAAGCCACCTGCGCCGCGTTGTGTTTCGTCGAACTCTTCGACCAGCTCGAAGTGCGCCTGCACCACCGGTACCAGCACGAGTTGGGCAATGCGCTCGCCGACGGCGATATTGAACGCGGTCTGGCCACGGTTCCAGCAGGACACCATCAACTCGCCCTGGTAGTCCGAGTCGATCAGCCCCACCAGGTTGCCGAGGACGATGCCGTGTTTGTGGCCCAGGCCGGAGCGCGGCAGGATCAGCGCCGCCAGGCCCGGGTCGCCCACGTAGATCGACAGGCCGGTCGGAATCAGAATGGTCTGGCCTGGTTCAAGCACGGTGTCCTGCTTGAGCATGGCACGCAGGTCGAGGCCGGCGGAGCCTGGTGTGGCGTAGGCCGGCAGCGGGAATTCGTTGCCGATGCGGGGGTCGAGGATCTTGGCTTGCAAAGCGTGCATGGAAATTAAACCTGGTTCAGCCGTTGGGCGATAAAAGAGATCAGTTGGCGGGCAATCTTGCCCTTGCTGGTCTGGGCGAAAACGGTAGCGTGCAACTCGCGGTCGATCACGCTGATGGCATTTTCCTCGCTGTTGAAGCCGATGCTCGGGTTGGCGACATCGTTGGCGACAATCAGGTCGAGGTTTTTGTCTTTCAATTTGCGTGCGGCATAGTCCAGCAAATGCTCGGTTTCGGCAGCAAAACCGACGCTGAACGGGCGGTCCTCACGGGTGGCGATGGTCGCCAGGATGTCCGGGTTACGGACCATTTGCAGGAGCAGGCCGTCGCCGCTTGTAGGGTCTTTCTTGAGTTTCTGCGGCGCAACCACCTCGGGGCGGTAGTCCGCTACCGCAGCCGAAGCGATGAACAGGTCGCAGGGAATCGCCGCTTCACAGGCCGCCAGCATGTCGCGGGCGCTGACTACGTCGATTCGGGTGACGCGATCCGGGGTCGGCAGATGCACCGGGCCGGTGATCAACGTCACACGGGCGCCTGCCTCGACCGCCGCTTCCGCCAGGGCAAAGCCCATTTTTCCTGAGCTATGGTTGGTGATGTAGCGCACCGGGTCGATGTTTTCCTGGGTCGGGCCGGCGGTGATCAGCACGTGCTTGCCGGTCAGGGCCAGGTGCTGGAAGCAGTCGGCGGCGCAGTGGGCCAGGTCGGTGGCTTCGAGCATGCGGCCCATGCCCACGTCGCCGCAGGCCTGGCTGCCGGAGGCCGGGCCGAAAACCTTGAGGCCGCGGCTTTGCAGGAGTTGGGTGTTGGCCTGGGTGGCCGGGTCGCGCCACATGGCCTGGTTCATGGCCGGGGCGATCGCGACGGTGGCGTCGGTGGCCAGTACCAGGGTGGTCAGCAGGTCGTCGGCAATGCCTTGGGCCAGGCGGGCGATCAGGTCGGCGGTGGCCGGGGCGATCAGCACCAGGTCGGCCCACTTGGCCAGCTCGATGTGGCCCATGGCGGCTTCGGCCGCAGGGTCCAGCAGGTCGAGGTGAACCGGGTGGCCGGACAAGGCCTGCATGGTCAACGGGGTGATGAATTCACTGCCGCCACGGGTCATGACCACGCGCACTTCGGCGCCTTGGTCGAGAAGCCTGCGAACCAGCTCTGCGCTCTTGTAGGCGGCAATGCCGCCGCCGACGCCGAGAACGATGCGTTTCCGATACAGACGCTGCATTGGCTTGCCTTTCCAGTTCAGTGATGGCGTTGCGATGCCCCCTCCCCAGGTGAAATCGCACGCAAAAAGATGGCCTAAGATACCACAGCGTCCGCCATGCAACAGCGGCGCACATGCACACGGAGGTGCCATGAGTATTCGCGATTGGCCTGCGGCAGAGCGTCCGCGGGAGAAGCTGTTGGAGCTGGGAGCGGAGAACCTTTCCGACGCGGAATTGCTGGCGATTTTCCTGCGCACCGGGGTGTCAGGCAAAAGTGCCGTGGACCTGGCGCGCCATCTGCTGGCGCAATTTGGCAGCCTTCGGGCGCTGATGGAGGCGAGGCAGCCGGTGTTCAGCCAGCATTTGGGGTTGGGGCCGGCGAAGTTCGCCCAGCTTCAAGCCGTACTGGAGATGGCGCGCCGTCATTTGGCTGAACGCCTGCGCAACGATTCGGTGCTGGAAAGCCCGGAGGCCGTGCGCGACTACCTCAAGGCACTGCTGCGCCACGAGCCTCACGAGATATTCGGCTGCCTGTTTCTCGACGCCAAGCATCGAGTGCTGGGTTTCGAAAAGCTGTTTCAAGGCACCATCGACAACGCCATCGTCTACCCGCGACAAGTGGTGAAGCGCGCGCTGGACTACAACGCCGCGGCGCTGATCCTGTGCCACAACCATCCTTCCGGCAGCCCCGAGCCCAGCATCGCTGATCGAAAATTGACCAAGGTGCTGCAAAAGGCGCTGGAGATGGTGGACGTGCGTGTGCTGGACCACATCATTGTGGGGGAGGGTGACCCGCTGTCGATGGCGGAATTTGGGTGGATGTAGGGGCTGGCATGCCAGCCCCTGGCAGGGGTCAGGGCTTGACGCTGACCTTGGAGTAATCCTGGCGCCCGAACGGGCTCACCTGATACCCCTCGACATTCTTGCGGGTCAGCGCAAACGCGGTCGGGTGCGCCAGTGGCAGCCAGAGCGCCTGCTGCTGGATCTGCGCCTGTGCCTGCTGGTACAGCTTGCTGCGCACACCTTGTTCGCTAGTGGTCTTGCCGGCGCTGATCAGCTTGTCCAGCGCCGGGTCGCAGTAGCGGGCGAAGTTGGTGCCGGACTTCACGGCCGCGCAGGAGAACTGCGGCGTCAGGAAGTTATCCGGGTCGCCGTTGTCACCGGCCCAGCCCATGAACAGCAAGTCGTGCTCGCCGGCCTTGGCGCGGCGGATCAGTTCGCCCCACTCGATCACACGGATTTCAGCCTGGATGCCGACCTTGGCCAGGTCCGCCTGCAGCAGTTGTGCGCCCAGGCTGGGGTTGGGGTTCAGCAGGCTGCCCGACGGCCGGGTCCAGATCGTGGTCTTGAAGCCATCCTTGAGCCCGGCGCGATCCAGCAGTTGCTTGGCCTTGGCAATGTCCTGCGGATAGCCCGGCAGGTCCTTGGCATAGCTCCAGGTATTGGGTGGGTAAGGGCCGTTGGCGGCTTCGGCGGTGCCTTCGAATACGGCCTTCAGATAGCTGGCCTTGTCGAAGGCCAGGTTGATCGCCTGGCGAACTTCCGGCTTGTCCAGTGGCGGATGCTGGCTGTTGATGGCGACAAACGCGGTCATGAAGGCCGCGGTTTTCTCGATCTTCAGGTCGGCGTCTTTCTGGGCGGCATCAATATCCAGGGGCTTGGGCGACAAGGCGATCTGGCACTCGTCGCGACGCAGTCTCTGCAGGCGCACGTTGGCGTCCGGGGTGATCGCAAAGATCAGGTTATCTACCGCAGGCTTGCCGGCGAAGTAATCCGGGTTGGCCTTGTAGCGAATCGTCGCGTCCTTCTGGAAGCGCCCGAAAATGAACGGCCCGGTGCCGATAGGCTGGCTGTTGAGCTTCTCCGGGGTGCCGGCCTTGAGCAGTTTGTCGGCATATTCCGCCGGGTAGATCGAGGCAAAGCCCATGCTCAAGGCGGCGAGGAAGGTCGAATCGGCGTGGTCCAGGGTGAAGCGCACGGTCAGCGGGTCGAGGGCGTCGATCTTCTTGATCAGCGTGGGCAACTGCAGCGACTGGGCGTGGGGGAAGCCGCTCTGGGCGATCTTGTGCCAGGGGTTGGCCGGGTCGAGCATGCGCTCGAAGCTGAAGCGCACGTCTTCGGCGGTCAGGCTGCGGCTTGGCGTGAAGTAGTCAGTGCGGTGGAATTTAACGTCCGGGTGCAGCTTGAAGGTGTAGGTGAGGCCGTCCGGCGACACTTCCCAGCTGTCCGCGAGGCTCGGGACCAGCTTGCCGCTGGTGGCGTCGAAGTCCACCAGGCGGTTCATCAATACGTCTGCCGAGGCGTTGGTGGTGGTCAGCGAGTTGTATTGCACCACGTCGAAGCCTTCGGGGCTGGCTTCGGTGCAGACGCTCAGGGTAGTGGCCGCCTGGGCGTGTGCAGCAATAAAAAGAGGGGCTAGCAATAGCGGTAGGGCAGCGAGGCGCATATTCGGTTTCCTTTGCAGATCGAAGGCCCATCTGCGAGTGCAGTCTGGAAAAGTCCTACCGTAGTGGGCTGATTGACAAATGACTAGCCCATTTTTGCCTGTGCTTTTGCCGCAAATACTGTTTTGATGGCGCCTCAGGTCGTTTTGCCGAGCACTTTGCAGTGCGCGCGGGCGCTGTAAATCATTCTGTGCGACGAGCGGTTAGCTTCTATAGCGGCCCACCCTGGCAACGGTTCAGGCGTCCATGGCCTGGATTTACGCGTATAAAAGTACACGGCCTGTTGTTGCACTTGGGTCTTTCTGGTATAAAGCAGCGCTCTTTTCTAGGGGCCCGGTTCCTTCGCTAGTAGGTGTAGCCGGTAAGACCCTAAAGAAACGCGGCGCCTGGCGCCAAATGACTGAGAGATTAAGCGGCCAACCCATGCCGGGTTGGGCATGTGGTTTTAGAGGGCTGAGGCATGTCGAGAGTCTGTCAAGTTACCGGTAAGGGTCCGGTGACTGGGAATAACATTTCCCACGCAAACAACAAAACCCGTCGTCGTTTCCTGCCAAACCTGCAGCATCACCGCTTTTGGGTTGAAGAAGAGAAACGTTTTGTTCGTCTGCGCGTATCTGCCAAAGGCATGCGTGTTATCGACAAGCGCGGCATCACTGTCGTGCTGGCCGAACTGCGCCGCGACGGCAAAATCTAAGGAGCTAAATCATGCGTGAATTGATTCGAATGATCTCTAGCGCCGGTACTGGTCACTTCTACACTACCGACAAGAACAAGCGTACTACCCCGGACAAGCTCGAAAAGAAAATGTTCGACCCGCGCGTTCGCAAGCACGTGATCTACAAAGAAGGCAAAATCAAGTAATTGGTTTTCTTTCTTGTGAAAAAAAGCCCGTATCTCACGATGCGGGCTTTTTTTTGTGCCTGATAAATGATCAGGCCTTTTCTTCGAACACCACGTAGATCTTGCGGCAGGGTTCCAGCACTTCCCAGGTGCCGCTGAAGCCGGCCGGAATGACGAAGCGATCACCGGCCCGCAAGGTCTTGGCGTTGCCGTCGGCATCGCGCAACACCGAAACACCCTGCACGATCTCGCAATACTCATGCTCGGTGTAGTTGACCTTCCACTGTCCGACTTCACCTTCCCAGACCCCGGCGCTCATCTGGCCGCACGGACTGTTGTAGTGGTTGTAGACGGTTTGCTCCGGGTCGCCCTTGAGGATTTTCTCCGCAGCCGGACGGTAGCGATCAGGCTCGGTCCTGGCCTGGCTGAAGTCGACGATATTCTGGATGTTCATGGGCGTGTCCCGTCTGGCCTGCGGTTGGAGAGCTCAAAGTCTATGTTTATTAAAATGAACATCGCAAGGGCGTTTGCTGCCGTTATGTCAAATATATTGAAACATCCATCGCCGCTGGTTTAGGGTGGCAGCTGCCTTGAGCCGAACAGCTGGCTGGCCGGGCAAGAATTCTTCGAAGGTGCCTGGGTACATCGCCCGGCCCTTGTATTCAATAAGAGGAGGACACTCGCATGACCACCCTGACCCGTGCCGACTGGGAACAACGCGCCAAGGATCTGAAGATCGAAGGCCGCGCCTACATCAATGGCGAATACACCGCCGCCGTTTCCGGCGACACGTTCGAATGCCTGAGCCCAGTCGATGGCCGCCTGCTGGCAACCGTTGCCAGCTGTGACGTCGCCGACGCCCAGCGTGCCGTAGAAAACGCCCGTGCCACGTTCAATTCCGGTGCCTGGTCGCGCCTGGCGCCAGCCAAGCGCAAAGCCACCATGATCCGTTTCGCCGGCCTGCTCAAGGCCAACGCCGAAGAGCTGGCACTGCTTGAAACCCTGGACATGGGCAAGCCGATCAGCGACTCCCTGAACATCGACGTCCCAGGCGCGGCGCAAGCGCTGAGCTGGAGCGGCGAGGCCATCGACAAGATCTACGATGAAGTCGCAGCCACCCCTCACGACCAGCTGGGCCTGGTGACCCGTGAGCCCGTCGGCGTTGTCGCGGCCATCGTGCCGTGGAACTTCCCGCTGATGATGGCCTGCTGGAAACTCGGGCCGGCGTTGTCCACCGGTAACTCGGTGATCCTCAAGCCATCTGAAAAATCACCGCTGACTGCCATCCGCATCGCTGCCCTCGCGGTTGAAGCCGGCATCCCGAAAGGCGTGTTCAACGTGCTGCCGGGTTATGGCCACACCGTGGGTAACGCCCTGGCGCTGCACATGGACGTCGACACCCTGGTGTTCACCGGTTCCACCAAGATCGCCAAGCAACTGCTGATTCGCTCCGGCGAGTCGAACATGAAGCGCGTCTGGCTGGAAGCTGGCGGCAAGAGCCCGAACATCGTGTTTGCCGATGCCCCGGACCTGCAAGCCGCCGCCGAATCCGCGGCTGGCGCCATCGCCTTCAACCAGGGCGAAGTGTGCACCGCCGGTTCGCGCCTGCTGGTGGAGCGTTCGATCAAGGATAAATTCCTGCCGCTGGTGATCGAGGCCCTCAAGGCCTGGAAGCCGGGCAACCCGCTCGACCCGGCCACCACGGTCGGTGCGCTGGTGGATACCCAGCAGATGAACACCGTGCTGTCGTACATCGAAGCCGGGCATGCCGATGGCGCCAAGCTGGTGGCCGGCGGCAAGCGCACGCTGCAGGAAAGCGGTGGCACCTATGTCGAGCCGACGATTTTCGACGGCGTGACCAACGCCATGAAGATCGCCCAGGAAGAAATCTTCGGCCCGGTGCTGTCGGTGATTGCCTTCGACAGCGTGGAAGAAGCCATTGCGATCGCCAACGACACCCAATACGGCCTGGCCGCTGCGGTGTGGACGTCGAACATCTCCAAGGCGCACCTGACTGCCAAGGCCCTGCGTGCCGGCAGCGTATGGGTCAACCAGTACGATGGCGGCGACATGACCGCACCGTTCGGTGGTTTCAAGCAGTCGGGTAACGGCCGCGACAAGTCGCTGCACGCGTTCGACAAGTACACCGAGCTGAAGGCGACCTGGATCAAGTTGTAAGCCTCCAGGAACACCGCTGAAAAAAATGTGGGAGCGGGCTTGCTCGCGAATGAGGTATCACAGTCGCTGATGTATTGACTGGTACACCGCATTCGCGAGCAAGCCCGCTCCCACACTGTTTTGTGTGATCTCCAAATCATCCACAGGAGCGTGGAAATGCGTTGGGCGACCTATTTCGCCGTGTTGGCGTCGGTCTTGAGCGTGGGCCTGGCCTTGGGCGTGAGCATGCCGCTGGTGTCCCTGCGCCTGGAAAGCTGGGGCTATGGCAGCTTCGCCATCGGAGTCATGGCGGCGATGCCGGCCTTCGGTGTGCTACTGGGTGCCAAGGTCTCCAGCGGCCTGGCCTCGCGCCTGGGCACGGCGAACCTGATGCGCCTGTGCCTGTGGGCGGGGGCGATTTCCATCGGCTTGCTGGCGGTATTGCCCAGCTACCCGGTATGGCTGGTGTTGCGGCTGATGATCGGGGTGATCCTGACCATCGTGTTTATCCTCGGCGAAAGCTGGATCAACCAACTGGTGATCGAACGCTGGCGCGGCCGTCTGGTGGCGCTGTATGGCTGCAGCTATGCCTTGAGCCAGCTGTCGGGCCCGTTGCTGCTGGGCGCGCTGGGTACGGACAACGATATTGGCTTCTGGGTGGGTGTCGGCCTGCTGACGTGCTCGCCGATCCTGCTGCTGGGCCGTTCCGGTGCGCCGACTGCCGAGTCTTTCAGCGTGACCTTTGGCGACCTGCTGCGCTTCTGCCAGGGATTGCCGGCGATTGCCTGGGCGGTGGCGTTGTTCGCCGCATTCGAGGCGATGATTCTTACGTTGTTGCCGGTGTATTGCCTGCAACAGGGTTTCACCGCCGAGATTGCTCTGGCGATGGTCAGCACGGTGGTGGTCGGTGATGCGTTGCTGCAACTGCCGATTGGCGCGCTGGCGGACTACCTGCCTCGGCGCACGCTGTTTCTCGGCTGCGCGCTGATGCTGCTGGTGACGAGCCTGGCGATTCCGCTGTTGCTCGATACGCTGATGATCTGGCCGGTGTGGGTGCTGTTCGGGGCCAGCGCCGGCGGGTTATTCACCCTGTCGCTGATCCTGATTGGCGAGCGCTACCGCGACGACGCACTGGTGCGCGCCAATGCGCATATCGCGCAGCTGTGGGGCATTGGCTGCCTGATCGGCCCGCTGGTGGCCGGTGCCGGCAGCCAGTGGATCAGCGGGCATGCGTTGCCGTTGTTGATGGCGGCGGGGGCGTTGGGGTTGGTGATCCTGTTGCTGCGCCAAGGTGCGTTCGGCGCCGCACAACCCGCCTGAACTTGAAATGCGATCACCTGTGGGAGCCGGGCTTGCCCGCGATGGCGGAGTGTCAGCACCGGATACGTAAACTGACACTCCGCCATCGCAGGCAAGCCAGCTCCCACAGGTCCCGTCGCTGTTCTTAAAGCATGCGTTCCAGCCCGACGGATGTAGCAAACCAGGCATTGAACCGGCGCCACCAACTGCCGGGTTCGCGGGTCAGGGTGTGCAGTTGGCCGTTGTCTTCGGTCACCCATACCACCTGGCCATCCTGCAGCTTCGCCTGATAGCTCAACGGGGGCGCCATGCCCTCCAGTGCCAGGTTGCGCACGTGTTCCGCCAGTTCGGGACTGTCCACCAGCACCCCGACTTCGGTGTTCCACAGCACCGAGCGCGGGTCGAAGTTGAATGAGCCGATGAAGGATTTCTCCCGATCAAAGATGATCGCCTTGCTGTGCAGGCTGGAATCCGAACCGTGGAATGTACCTTTGCGGAACAGATGAGGTCCGCTGCCGCCACCGTCTCCCGGCTGGCGACGCAACTCGTATAGCTTCACCCCGTGTTCCAGCAGCGCCTTGCGATAGGGCGCATAACCGCCGTGCACGGCCGGTACGTCGGTGGCTTCCAGGGAATTGGTCAGCAGGCTTACCGATACACCGGCGTCCGCGCGACCGGTCAGGTACACCAGCCCGGGCTGCCCGGGCACGAAGTAAGCCGAAATCATCATCAGCTCATGGCTGACACCTTCCAGCTCGGGCGCCAGTTGGGTGGTCAGGAGCAGCCGTGGATCCGGATCGGCCTTGGCCAGCACCTTGCTCGGCGCATCCCACAGTGCCTGGTTCCAGGCCCAGATCAGCTCACGGCGCCAGATGTCCATGCGCGGCTGGGTCTTGTAGGTGCGCAGGCGGTTGTACAGGGCATGGTTTTGTTGGCGAGACTCGGCAAGGGAATCTTCCAGGCGTACGCGGGCACTGGCCAGGTCGCCTTTGGAAGCGCTGCTGACGAAGTCACCAATGGGTTTGCTCAGGGCACTGTTCCAGTACTGATCGAAACTGTGGCCCAGTTGCTCGGCCACCGGGCCCACGCTGAGCATGTCGATATCGGTGAAGTTGAGGTTGGGCTCGGCGTCGAAATACTCATCCCCCAGGTTGCGCCCGCCAACGATGGCCACGCTGTTGTCTGCCAGCCACAGCTTGTTGTGCATGCGCCGGTGTTGCAGCGACAGGTCGAACAGCCGCGCCATGGCCCGCGTCACGCCGGTGCTGCGGCCCAGGTGCAGCGGGTTGAACAGGCGAATCTGGATCTGCGGGTGGGCGGCGAGGGTGGCGATGATCTGGTCCAGGCCGTCGCTGGTGGTGTCGTCCAGCAGGATGCGCACGCGCACGCCACGGTCGGCGGCCTTGAGCAGTTCATCCACGAGCATGCGGGTGCTGATGCCGTCGTGGACGATGTAGTACTGCAAGTCGAGGCTGGTCTGGGCGTTGCGGATCAGTTCGGCGCGGGCCATGAAGGCTTCGCTGCTGTTGGGCAGCAGGCGGAACCCGGAGCGGCCTTTGTAGGGTGCGGCCTGGGCCTGGATCGAGCGGCCGAAGGAAGATTCGCTGGCCGGCAGCGCCTCGCTGGGTGTGCGTGGCGCGTCGATGGTGGCGCAGCCGCCCAGGGCCAGGATGCCCAGCAGGAAAAACGGTAATAGCCGGTGGGTCATCAATGACATGGGTTCCGAATCAGGGCGATTGTCGGCATATGACGGCTATTTCCCGTAAAAGGTCAGTCCATCGCTTCGGCCAGCAACCGGATGGCGGTCGCGCCGACCTTGCGTACAGCCTCTTCAATCTGCGGCGTTGGTTTGGCAGCGTAGTTCATGCGCAGGCAGTTCCTGTACTTGCCGGAGGCGGAAAAGATACTTCCCACTGCAATCTGTACACCTTCATCCACCAGCAGCCGGTTGAGTTTCAGGGTATCGAAGCCTTCCGGCAGTTCCACCCACAGCATGAAACTGCCCTGGGGGCGGCTGGCGCGGGTGCCCGCCGGGAAATAGCGGCTGACCCAATCGAGCATCAGGTCGCGATTGCGCTGGTATTGCGTGCGCATCCGCCGCAAATGTGGCTCGAAATGCCCACCTTTCAGAAACTCGGCAATTGCGATCTGCGGCTGGGTCGCGGTGGAACCGGTGCTGATGTATTTCATGTGCAGCACACGCTCCAGATAGCGACCGGGTGCGACCCAGCCAATCCGCAGGCCGGGTGCGAGGGTCTTCGAGAAAGAGCTGCACAGTACGACGCGGCCATCTTCGTCGAAGGACTTGATGGTGCGTGGGCGCGGGTAGCTGTAGGCCAGTTCGCCATACACGTCGTCTTCGATGATCGCCACGTCAAAGCGCTGGGCCAGGGTCAGCAGTGCGCGTTTGCGCGACTCCGGCATGATGTAGCCCAGTGGGTTGTTGCAGTTGGGGGTCAACTGTATGACTTTGATCGGCCATTGTTCCAGTGCCAGTTCCAGCGCTTCCAGGCTGATACCGGTGAGTGGGTCGGTGGGGATTTCCAGGGCTTTCATGCCCAGGCCCTTCAGGGTTTGCATGGCGCCGTGGAAGCTTGGCGAGTCGACGGCAACGATGTCGCCGGGCTC
Source organism: Pseudomonas sp. NPDC087814 (assembly GCF_044742865.1). Taxonomy (NCBI): domain Bacteria; kingdom Pseudomonadati; phylum Pseudomonadota; class Gammaproteobacteria; order Pseudomonadales; family Pseudomonadaceae; genus Pseudomonas; species Pseudomonas sp. NPDC087814. Next base: position 18,394 of record NZ_JBIUVK010000013.1, read on the forward strand.
GCAAATGGCGTGGATGCTGGCGGACAGGGCCTCGTGGCAGCCGGTGGTGATCACCAGGTCCTGGGGCGTCAGTTGGCAGCCTGAATCGAGCATCAGGCGGGCAATCTGTTCACGCAGGTCCAGGTTGCCGTGGATAGTGTCGTAATACAGCCCCGGCATGTCCTGGCGCCGACTGATCCGGGCGAGGCTGCGTAGCAGGGGTTTCATGGTCGGCGACAATACATCCGGCATGCCCCGGCCCAACTGTATGGCGTCTTTGCGTGGCACCGCGCGGATCAGCTCCAGCACTTGGTCCCACTGGGAAATTTCCACCGGGCGCTGGGCCGGGCGGCCTACGGCGGGCAATGCCGGCAAGTCGCGGCCCACCGGTACGAAGTAGCCGGATTTGGGTTTGGGCATCGCCAGGCCGTTGTCTTCCAGTACGCGGTAGGCCTGCTGCACGGTGCTCAGGCTGACCCCATGCTCCACACTCAAGGCCCGAACTGACGGCAATCTGTCGCCCGGGCGATAGAAGCCCTGCTCGATGCGCGTGCCCAACAGTTCGGCGAGGTTGACGTATAGGGTCATGGCGGTGCTTCCCGGTTACCAGTACAGATAGGCCGAAAATACAGGATTCAGCGGCCGATAGGCAGTATCTGTATGGATTTAATACAGGGTGGTTGAATCTGTCATGGTTTTACGCGCCGGCTCATCCTACGTACTCATGGCAACACGTTAATGAGGGGCAGGAAAATGAGCGGTATGAGCGATGTGCGGTTGGCGTTACACAGTCAGGAACTGGAAGCCGGGCAGGAGCGGCGCATGGCGGCGCGTATCAAGGCCCCCACACTCAGTTCATGGGCGTTGTTCTGGCACCGCATGCATACGCGCAAAACCTTGCTGGAGCTGACCCCCGAGCAACTGCGAGACGTGGGCCTGAGTGCCGAGCAGGCGCGCCGGGAAGGCTTGAAGCCCTTCTGGCGCGGCTGATTCAGACCAGTTCTTTCAATCGGTGCCAGAGCATTCCCAGCGCCAGCAGCGGCGAGCGCAAATGCTTGCCGCCCGGGAAAGTGATGTGCGGCACCTTGGCAAACAGATCAAAGCGCCCGCTTTGCTGGCCGCTGATGGCTTCGCCCAACAGTTTGCCTGCCAGGTGGGTGGCGTTGAGGCCATGGCCGGCATAGGCCTGGGCGAAATACACATTGGGCTGGTCGGCCAGCCGGCCAATCTGCGGCAGGCGGTTGGCGCCAATGCCGATCATCCCACCCCACTGGTAGTCGATTTTCACGTTGGCCAGTTGTGGGAACACCTGCAGCATTTTCGGACGCATATAGGCACCGATGTCCTTCGGATCCCGTCCGGAGTAATGGCAGGCACCGCCGAACAGCAAGCGTCGGTCGGCTGACAGCCGGAAGTAATCCACCGTCACCCGCTGGTCACACACCGCCATGTTTTGCGGCAGCAACTCGGCTGCCTGGGCTTCGCTCAAGGGCTCGGTGGCGATGATGTAGCTGCCGGCGGGCAGCACCTTGCCGCTCAGATGCGGGTTGAGGCCGTTCAAATAAGCATTGCAGCCCAGCACCAGGGTCTTGGCGCGCACATTGCCCTGGGCGGTGTGTACGTTGACCTCCGGGCCGTAATCGATCCGCACCGCCTCGGAATGCTCGAACAACTGGACGCCCAACTGCTGTGCAGCGGCTGCCTCGCCGAGGGCCAGGTTCAGCGGGTGCAGGTGGCCGGAGCCCATGTCGATCATGCCGCCAACATAGCGGTTGGAGCCGATCACACTGCGCATCTCGCTGGCTTGCAGCAGGCGCACTTCATGGCGATAGCCAAGGCCTTGCAGCTCTTCGGCGTCGGCGGCCAGGTGTTCCAGGTCGCGGGGTTTGTTGGCCAGGTCGCAGTAGCCCCAGGTCAGGTCGCAGGCGATCTGCGAACGTTCGACCCGCTGGCGCACGATTTCCACGGCTTCCAGGCCCATCAATTTCATCTGGCGCACGCCCTCGGTGCCGATGACGTTGGTGAACTGATCCAGGCCATGACCGACGCCACGAATCAGTTGCCCGCCATTGCGCCCGCTGGCGCCCCAGGCAATCTTGCGGGCTTCCAGCAGGACCACGCTGAAACCCCGTTCAGCCAGTTCCAGAGCGGTGTTGAGCCCTGAAAAGCCGCCGCCGACCACGCACACATCGGCCACGATTTCACCTGTCAGCACCGGATAATCAGGCTGCGGGAAACTGCTGGCGGCGTAGTAGGAATTGGCGTGCCGGGCGCTGGCGGTCATGGGGAGCATCCCTGTTTGGAAAATTTGACGCAGGATACAGCGGTCGGGCGAAGCTGTCTCACCGGGGGCTTTTAGGGCAGAATCCACGCCTATTCGCCGTTCGGTCCCTGTGTCGATGAGTTGCAACAGTCAGAAAGTCAACGCGCTGCGCCGGCAGATTCCCTCGTTCGAGTGTGTCCCGGGTTGCCACGACTGCTGTGGGCCGGTGACCACGTCCCCCGAGGAAATGTCGCGCCTGCCGCGCAAGACCGCTGCCGAGCAGGAAGCGGCGATGGACGAACTCAACTGCGTGCACCTTGGCCCCAATGGCTGCACCGTGTACGACGAGCGCCCGCTGATTTGCCGCTTGTTCGGCACCACGCCGACCTTGCCATGCCCCAACGACCGCCGCCCGGTGGAGTTGATCCACCCACGGGTGGAAAAGCAGATTCATGCGTACATGGCGTCGACGCGTCAGGTATTGGTCTAGCGGATGTCCCCGCTCCCACATTGGCCTGTGGTGCTGTCTTAATCCGGGATCGGCAGGTTCAGGCTCTCTTTCACCTCTTCCATCACGATATAGCTCTTGGACTCCCGTACGTGGGGCAGCTTGAGCAGGATATCGCCGAGCAATTTGCGGTACGACGCCATCTCCGAAATGCGCGCCTTCACCAGATAGTCGAAATCCCCCGACACCAGGTGGCACTCCAGCACGTGGGGCAGTTTCAGCACGGCGCGTCGGAACTCTTCAAAGGTGTCGCCGGACTTGTAGTCGAGGCTGATCTCGACAAACACCAGCAGGCTGCCCTTCAGATGCTGCGGGTTGAGCCGGGCGTTGTAGCCCATGATGATCCCTTCGCGCTCCAGGCGCCGGACCCGCTCGGTGCACGGCGTGGTCGACAGCCCGACCTTTTCCCCCAGTTCAGTAAACGAAATTCGCCCGTCGGCCTGCAGGATGCGCAGGATGTTGCGGTCGATCTTGTCCAGCTCCCGCTTGGTCTGAGTGTTGGTCCGCATAGGGGATGCTCCTCCGTGAAAAGGGTTTTTGCCGAGAATTGTCGCCAAATATAGGCAGTTATATAGTGAAATGCACTGGTGATTGCTTTTTATACTGCCCACATCTTTGTGCTGAACAACAAACGTCAGCGGTCAAGCCGTGATGAGGGAATAAAAATGCGCGTTCTGGTCTTGGGTAGCGGTGTCATTGGCGTGGCCAGTGCCTACTATTTGGCACGAGCTGGTTTTGAAGTGGTCGTGGTCGACCGTCAGCCGGCTGTGGCCATGGAGACCAGTTTCGCCAACGCCGGGCAGATCTCGCCGGGCTACGCCTCGCCATGGGCTGCGCCGGGTGTGCCGCTCAAGGCTATCAAATGGTTGCTGGAGCGCCATGCGCCCCTGGCGATCAAGGCCACCGCCGATATCGACCAGTACCTGTGGATGGCGCAGATGCTGCGCAACTGCACCGCCAGCCGTTATGCGGTGAACAAGGAGCGTATGGTGCGCCTGTCCGAATACAGCCGCGATTGCATCGACGAGCTGCGTGCCGAGACCGGCATCGCCTACGAAGGGCGCACCTTGGGGACTACCCAACTGTTCCGTACGCAGGCTCAGCTGGACGGTGCTGCCAAGGACATCGCGGTATTGAAAGAGTCCGGTGTGCCTTACGAGCTGCTGGACCGCGCCGGGATTGCCCGCGTCGAGCCGGCCCTGGCGAGCGTCACCGATATTCTTGCCGGTGCCCTGCGCCTGCCGAACGACCAGACCGGCGACTGTCAGATGTTTACCACCCGCCTTGCCGACATGTGCAAGCAACTGGGCGTCGAATTCCGCTTCGAGCAAGATATCCAGCGCCTGGACTACGCCGGTGACCGGATCAACGGCGTGTGGATCGACGGCAAGCTGGAAACTGCCGACCGCTACGTGCTGGCCCTCGGCAGCTACTCGCCGAAATTGCTCAAGCCGCTGGGAATCAAGGCGCCGGTGTACCCGCTCAAGGGTTACTCGATGACCGTGCCGATCACCAACCCGGCGATGGCCCCGACCTCGACCATTCTCGATGAGACCTACAAGGTCGCGATCACCCGTTTCGACAACCGTATCCGCGTCGGTGGCATGGCCGAGATAGCCGGTTTTGACCTGTCGCTGAACCCGCGTCGGCGGGAAACCCTGGAGATGATCGTCAACGACCTTTATCCTCAGGGCGGTGATTTGAGCCAGGCCAGTTTCTGGACCGGCCTGCGCCCGACCACGCCAGACGGCACGCCGATTGTCGGTGCTACCCCGTTCAAAAACCTGTTCCTGAACACCGGTCACGGCACCCTCGGTTGGACCATGGCTTGTGGCTCTGGTCGTTTGCTGGCCGATTTGATGGCGAAGAAAACCCCGCAGATCAGCGCCGAAGGCCTCGATATTTCCCGTTATGGCAACCACCAGGAGTCCGCAAAACATGTCAATCCAGCGCCAGCTCACCAATGAGCGCATGAGCCAGATCGTTGTTCACAGCGGTACCGTGTATCTGGCAGGGCAGGTCGGCGACGACATGAGTGCCGGGATTGAACAGCAGACCCGCGAAACCCTCGTCAATATCGAGCGTTTGCTGGACCTGGCCGGTACCGACAAGACCAAGCTGCTGTCGGTGACCATCTACCTGAAAGACATCGACGCCGATTTCGCCGGAATGAACGCGGTATGGGACAAGTGGCTGCCAAAAGGCGTCGCGCCGGCCCGTGCCACGGTTGAAGCGAAACTCTGCGAACCGGAAATCCTGGTGGAGCTGTCGGTTGTGGCCGCTCTGCCGTAAGCAAAAAATCCTCTCCCGGTGCCTGCGTTGTCAGCGGGTACCGGTTTTTTCTTCCCTCCGCCGCCTAGAAGCCTGCCGCCATGCGTCCTGCCCGTGCCCTGATCGACCTCCAAGCCCTGCGCCATAACTACCAACTGGCCCGTGAAGTCACGGGTGGGGCCAAGGCCCTCGCCGTGATCAAGGCGGATGCCTACGGCCACGGTGCCGTGCGTGTTGCCCAGGCGCTGGAAGCCGAGGCGGACGGGTTTGCCGTGGCCTGCATCGAGGAAGCGCTGGAGCTGCGGGCCGCCGGGATTCGCGGGCCGGTGCTGTTGCTCGAAGGTTTTTTCGAAGCCGACGAGCTGCCGCTGATCATCGAGCATGATTTCTGGTGCGTGGTGCATTCGCTGTGGCAACTGGACGCGATTGAACAGGCGCAACTCAGCAAGCCGCTGACCGTCTGGCTCAAGCTTGATTCGGGCATGCACCGCGTTGGCTTGCACCCCAAGGATTATCACGACGCTTACCAGCGCCTGCTGGCCAGCGGCAAAGTCGCGAAGATCGTGCTGATGAGCCACTTCGCCCGCGCCGATGAGCTGGACAGCACCAGCAGCGAAGAGCAAGTAGCGGTGTTTGAAGCGGCGCGCCAGGGCTTGTCGGCCCAGGTCAGCCTGCGCAACTCGCCGTCGGTGCTGGGCTGGCCGAACGTTTCCAGTGACTGGGTACGCCCGGGCATCATGCTCTACGGCGCCACGCCGTTTGGCGAAGGCCAGGCCATCGCCGCGCGTTTGCAGCCGGTGATGACCCTCGAATCGAAAGTCATCTGCGTACGTGAACTGCCAGCCGGCGAGCCGGTGGGCTACGGCGCCAGGTTCATTACCCCGAAACCGATGCGCATCGGGGTAGTTGCCATGGGCTACGCCGACGGCTACCCGCGCCACGCACCCACCGGCACCCCGGTGCTGGTGGCCGGCCAGCGCAGCCAGTTGCTGGGCCGTGTGTCGATGGACATGCTGTGTGTCGACCTGACCGACGTGCCCCAGGCCGGGCTCGGTTCCACCGTCGAATTGTGGGGCAAAAACATCCTCGCCAGTGACGTTGCCACCGCCGCCGACACCATTCCGTACCAGATCTTCTGCAACCTGCGCCGAGTGCCACGGCTCTATTCCGGCGCTTGAGCGGCACCCACGAATGGCAGATCCCGGGATTTAGGCCAAAGTGTTGTAAATACTGAACGCTGTCGCCATGATAACGCTCAATTACAACAACGCCTGAATCCTAGGAGGCTCCTGCATTGGACGTCGGCGAACGACTGCAATCCATCCGTAAACTGAAAGGTCTTTCCCAGCGTGAGCTAGCCAAGCGCGCGGGCGTCACCAACAGCACCATTTCGATGATCGAAAAAAACAGTGTCAGCCCCTCCATCAGCTCCTTGCGCAAGGTGCTGGGCGGCATTCCCATGTCGATGGTGGAGTTCTTTTCCGAGGAGATCCTCCAGGAAAAACCGACCCAGATCGTCTATAAAGCCAATGAGCTGATCGATATCTCCGACGGCGCCGTCACCATGAAACTGGTGGGCCGCGCGCACCCGAGCCGGGCGATTGCGTTCCTCAACGAGATCTACCCGCCAGGTGCTGATACCGGCGAAGAGATGCTCACCCACGAGGGCGAGGAAACCGGGATCCTGGTAGAAGGTCGCCTGGAACTGGTGGTCGGCCTTGAAACTTTTGTGCTCGAAGCCGGCGATAGCTACTACTTTGAAAGCACCAAGCCGCACCGTTTTCGCAATCCGTTCGAAGTGCCGGCGCGACTAATCAGCGCAGCCACACCCGCGAACTTTTAAGAAAAGAGGCGTCCTGCCTATGTCGCAGAGACGCCCGTAGCAGCATTCTGTCTTGCTGAATCTCCCCTTGGTTAATAGGGTTGTTTCGGCGGGGCGGGCTAACCGTTATACTTTCGCCGCCTGCGAAACCGTGGCCGCAGGCGTGAATAGCCACCATTGAGGGTGAACGCGTGAACCTAATTATGAAAATGCTGGCTGCACCAGCAACCGTACTGGCCCTATGGGCTGTCAGCGCTCAAGCTGCGACCAATGATGAAATTGCCAAGCGCCTGGAGCCTGTAGGCCAGGTGTGCGTCCAGGGGCAAGAGTGCAAGGGGATGGAAGTGGCAGTGGCTGCGGGCGGCGGCGGTGCGAAATCGCCGGATGACGTAATCGCCAAGCACTGCAACGCTTGCCACGGTACCGGCCTGTTGGGCGCACCGAAAATCGGTGACACCGCCGCCTGGAAAGACCGCGCGGACCATCAGGGTGGCCTCGATGGCCTGCTGGCCAAGGCCATTACCGGTCTGAACGCCATGCCGCCAAAAGGCACCTGCGCCGATTGCTCGGATGCCGAGCTTAAAGGCGCGATCGAGAAGATGTCGGGTCTGAAATAAACCGATCTTCGCCAAAAGAGCCGCTGACCAGCGGCTTTTTTGTGCCCGCGATTTGCCTTTTGAGGCTGTTCTTTGCAGCAAAGACCCGGCAAGCTCGGTCCAACCCCAATTCATGGAATGTTCGGGAGAAGTCGGATGGTGCAGTTGTGTTCAATCGAGCAAGCAGTCGACGACGTACTGGCACGGCTGCCGGCGCATATTCACATGGGCATGCCCCTGGGCCTGGGCAAACCCAACCTGTTCGTCAACGCGCTGTACCGGCGTATCGCCAAGCTGCCGGACCGGGCGCTGACCATCTACACAGCCCTGGCCCTGGGTCGCCCTACCTTGGGCGATGGTTTGCAGAAGCGCTTTCTCGAGCCCTTTATCGAACGGGTCTTCGGTGACTATCCCGAGCTGGACTTCCTCGCCGCACTGCGCAAGGACAGCCTGCCGTCGAACATTCACGTGCAGCAGTTCTTCATGCAGCCCGGCAGTTTGCTCCACAGCCTTTCGGCGCAGCAGGATTACGTCAGCAGCAACTACAGCCACGCTGCCCGTGATATCAATGCCGCCGGCCTGAACCTCGTCGCGCAACTGGTGGCCAGCAGCGCCGAACATCCGGATCGCCTGAGCCTGAGCTGCAACCCCGACATCACCCTCGACCTGTTGCCGATGATCGCCAAGCGCCGCGAGGCCGGTGAAACCATCCTGGTGGTGGGCCAGGTTCACAGTGATTTGCCCTACATGCCCGGCGACGCCGAGCTGGGCATGGATGAGTTCGACTTCCTGATCGACGAGAAGGACAGCACCACGCTGTTCTCCACCCCGAACATGCCGGTGGGTTTCCAGGATCACTTTATCGGTTTGCACGCCAGCACCCTGGTGCGCGACGGCGGCACCTTGCAGATCGGCATCGGCTCCATGGGCGATGCACTGACTGCGGCCTTGCTGGCGCGCCAGGCCGATAACGAGGCGTATCGCCTGTTGCTCACCGACCTGGATGTGTACCAATGGGCACCGCTGATCAGCCACGAAGGCGGCGTCGCGCCTTTCGCCCGTGGGCTGTACGGTTGCAGCGAAATGTTCGTCAATGGCCTGCTGGTGCTGGCCGATGCCGGGATTGTGCGGCGCAAGGTATACCCGGACGTCGCGACCCAGGAGCGGGCCAACGCCGGCACCCTGGACGAAGCGGCACAGACCGACGGCATCTCTGTGCATGGCGGCTTCTTCCTCGGGCCTCGTAGCTTTTACGAGCGTTTGCGGGACTTGCCGCAGAGCAAGCGCCTGGAATTCAACATGACCCGCATCAGCTACATCAACGAGCTGTACGGCCAGGAAGAACTCAAGCGTTTGCAGCGCCTGGATGCGCGCTTCATCAACAGCGCGTTTACCGTGACCCTGTTGGGCGCGGGCGTGGCCGACCAGTTGGAAGACGGCCGCGTGCTCAGCGGTGTTGGCGGGCAATACAACTTTGTCGCCCAGGGCCATGCGCTGGAAGGCGCGCGCTCGATCCTGATCCTGCGCAGCTGGCGCGAATCGGGCGGCGAGGTCAGTTCCAATATCGTCTGGGAATACGGCCACTGCACGATTCCCCGGCACCTGCGAGATATCGTCATCACCGAATACGGCATCGCGGATTTACGCGGGCAGACTGATGCCAGGGTGATCGAGGCGCTGCTGAATATCACCGACTCACGGTTCCAGGAAGATTTGATCGAACAGGCGCAGAAGGCCGGGAAGTTGCCGAAGGATTTCCAGCTGGATCCGCGGTTTGCCGACAACACGCCGGAGCGTCTGCAGGGGATTCAGGCGCGGCATCCACGGCTGTTCCCGGAGTATCCGCTGGGCAGTGACTTCACCGATGAAGAGCGGGATTTGTTGCGGGCGTTGAACTGGCTCAAGAGCAAATTCAAGCTGACGGAGATTCTGGAGCTGGGCAAGGCGGCGCTGGATGCACCGGAGCCGGAAGCGTTTCCCGAGCATTTGGTACGGATGCGACTGGATAAGCCGGAGGGGTTGAAGGAGGACTTGTATCAGCGCCTGTTGCTAGCGGGCCTACAAGCTACCGCGCACTAACAAACACAGGAGATCAAATGTGGGAGCGGGCTTGCTCGCGAAAGCGGTGGATCAGTCGACCTATCCGGTGACTGACACACCGCTTTCGCGAGCAAGCCCGCTCCCACATGTTTAACCGTGCCCGCACCGATTACTCGATAAAGGTCACAACCCCACCCGCCAACGACTGCACCCGCGCCAGCGACTCAACCCGGTAACCCTGGGCATCCAGCTCCGCACGGCCGCCCTGGAACGACTTCTCGATCACAATCCCCAAACCTGCAACGGTCGCGCCGGCCTGTTTGATGATCGAGATCAGCGCCTGGGACGCCTTACCGTTGGCCAGGAAGTCATCGATGATCAGCACGCGGTCGCTGCTGGTCAGGTGGCGCGGGGAAATCGCCACGGTGCTTTCGGTTTTCTTGGTGAAGGAATACACCGTCGCCGACAGCAGGTTTTCGGTCAGGGTCAGGGACTGTTGCTTGCGGGCGAAAATCACCGGCACGCCGAGGTTCAGGCCGGTCATGATCGCCGGTGCAATGCCCGAGGCTTCGATGGTGACGATCTTGGTGATGCCCGAATCCTTGAACAACGCAGCGAACTCGTCGCCGATCAGTTTCATCAGCGCTGGGTCGATCTGGTGGTTCAGAAAGGCGTCGACCTTGAGTACCTGATCGGAAAGCACGATGCCTTCTTCGCGAATTTTCTTGTGCAGTGCTTCCACGAAAGCTTCCTCTGTTGGCGCAACACGCGCCGAAAGTAGATTAAAAAGTAGTCGATTCTAGCGCTTTAACATCGCGCGTATATCCGCCAGGGCGGTATTGCCGCGAACGGCTTTGACTTCGGTTGGTGTGTCGTCGTTGCCTTCCCACGCCAGGTCATCCGGCGGCAGTTCGTCGAGGAACCGGCTGGGGGCACAATCGATGATCTCGCCGTACTGCTTGCGCTTGGCGGCAAAGGTGAAGGCCAGGGTCTGACGCGCGCGGGTAATGCCCACGTAGGCCAGGCGCCGTTCTTCTTCGATGGTGTCGGCTTCGATGCTGGAGCGGTGCGGGAGGATTTCCTCTTCCATGCCCATGATGAACACGTAGGGGAATTCCAGGCCCTTGGACGCATGCAAGGTCATCATCTGCACGCCTTCGGCGCCGTCTTCCTCTTCCTGCTGGCGTTCAAGCATGTCCCGCAGCACAAGCTTGCCGATGGCGTCCTCGACGGTCATCTCGCCTTCTTCGTCCTTCTCCAGGGTATTTTTCAACGCCTCGATCAGGAACCACACGTTGCCCATGCGGTAATCGGCAGCCTTGTCGCTGGAGCTGTTGGTGCGCAGCCAGTTCTCGTAGTCGATGTCCATGACCATGCTGCGCAGGGCGCTGATCGGGTCTTCGCCGGCGCACTGCTCGCGCACCTTGTCCATGAAGCGCTTGAAGCGCGCCAGGCGGTCGGTGAAACGAGTGTCGAGGTGCTCGCCCAGGCCGATTTCGTCGGTGGCGGCGTACATCGAGATCTTGCGTTCGGTGGCGTAGTTGCCGAGCTTTTCCAGGGTAGTCGAACCGATTTCCCGGCGTGGGACGTTGATCACCCGCAGGAAGGCGTTGTCGTCGTCCGGGTTCACGATCAGCCGGAAGTAGGCCATCAGGTCTTTCACTTCCTGGCGTCCGAAAAAGCTGTTGCCGCCCGACAGGCGATACGGAATCTGGTGGTGCTGCAGCTTCAGCTCGATCAGCTTGGCCTGGTAGTTGCCGCGGTACAGGATCGCGAAATCGCTGTAGGGCCGGTCGGTACGCAGGTGCAGGGTGAGCAGTTCGACGGCCACGCGCTCGGCTTCGGCGTCTTCGTTGCGGCAGCGGATCACGCGGATCTCGTCGCCGTGGCCCATCTCGCTCCACAGTTGCTTTTCAAACTCGTGGGGGTTGTTGGAGATCAGCACGTTGGCGCAACGCAGGATGCGGCTGGTGGAGCGGTAGTTCTGCTCCAGCATCACCACTTTCAGGGACGGGTAGTCGTCCTTGAGCAGCATCAGGTTTTCCGGGCGGGCGCCGCGCCAGGCGTAGATCGACTGGTCGTCATCGCCCACCACGGTGAACTGGTTGCGCTTGCCGATCAGCAGCTTCACCAGCAGGTATTGGCTGGCGTTGGTGTCCTGGTATTCGTCCACCAGCAGGTAGCGGACTTTGTTCTGCCACTTTTCGAGGATGTCGGCATGTTCCTGGAACAGCTTCACCGGCAGCAGGATCAGGTCGTCGAAGTCCACTGCGTTGAACGCCTTGAGCGTGCGCTGGTAGTGGGTGTAGACAATGGCGGCAGTCTGCTCCTTGGGGTTGCGCGCAGCTTCCAGGGCTTCGGCGGGCAGGATCAGGTCGTTTTTCCACGAGCCGATCATGTTCTTGATCTCGTCGACGCCGTCGTCGCCCGCGTATTCCTTCTGCATGATGTCGGTCATCAGCGCCTTGACGTCTGTCTCGTCAAAGATCGAGAAGCCCGGCTTGTAGCCCAACCGCACGTGCTCCTTGCGGATGATGTTCAGCCCCAGGTTGTGGAAGGTACACACGGTGAGGCCACGGCCTTCGCCACCCTTGAGCAGGGTGCCGACGCGCTCTTTCATTTCCCGCGCCGCCTTGTTGGTAAAGGTCATGGCGACGATGTACTGGGCACGGATGCCACAGCTCTGGATCAGGTGCGCGATCTTGCGGGTGATCACGCTGGTCTTGCCGGAACCGGCACCGGCGAGCACCAATAGAGGGCCGCCGACGTAGTTCACGGCTTCTTGCTGCCGGGGATTGAGTCGGGACATACGAAATTCAGGAGGTCATTGATCAAAAGGGCGGGCATTTTAACAGGCTGGCAAGATTCTGCTGCCTCTGAACGACAGTGTGACGTACCACTCGATCTAAATTTGCCGGTTTTGTTACTTTGCCGCAGGATGTGCAGGGTATTTAGGACTATTGTTCGGTCTAGAGCTGCACAGTGCGCATTTGATAACCCATATCATTGGTCATTATCGGGGCGCACGTCATAATGCCCGCCGCCAACGAAATTTTGCAGAGTCTAGGGAGCTAGCTTGTCTACGCCTGTCGAACCCTTGCGTTTGCTGCTACTGGCCGATGAGCCAGCGTGGGCAGCGTTATTGCGCGAGTGCCTGGCGCCGATGGGCGACGGAGCTGTGCTGATCAGCGCGCCAAACTGGGAGTCTGTGAGCAACCTGTTCGACGACGATCACAGCGCGGTGCTGTTGACCACGGCCAACCTTCAGCCCGGCCCCGGTCGCTGCAGCTTGCCAACGGTATTGCTGTTGGAAGAGGAACCCCTGGTTTCGCCCCTCGGCGTCAGCGACTGGCTGATCCTGAATGCATTGGATGTCGATACATTGCGCCGTTGCCTGCGGCATGTGCGCGAGCGCGGTGTGCTGGAAAACACCCTGCAACGCCTGGCCGAACAGGACCCGCTGACCGGTATCGCCAACCGCCAGGGCTTCCAGACCCTGCTGACCGCCCGCCTGGCGGAAAACGAAGGCCGTGGCGTTGCCCTCGGCCACCTCGACCTGGACAACTTCCGTCACGCCAACGACGCCCTCGGCCACCAGGCCGGCGACCGGCTGATCCTGCAAGTGGTCTCGCGGCTCAAGAGCCAGCTGGAGGCCGGCGATCAACTGGCGCGCCTGGGCAGCGACGAATTTGCCCTGCTGATCGACACCCGCCGTGCGCCCCAGCGCGCCGAATGGATGGCCGAGCGCATCGTCGAAGCCATGGCCGAACCCTATTGGGTCGATGGCGAAAGCCTGCTGATCGGTTGTAGCCTCGGCGTGGCCCATGCCCGCGCCAAGGCCGGCGCCGACCCGTTGATGTGGCACGCCCACATCGCCATGCAGCAAGCCAAAAGCACCCAGGGCTGCACCTTTCATATCTTCAACGAACGCATCAACCGCAATGCCCGCAGCCTCGCCGACCTTGAAAGCGAGCTGCGCCGGGCGTTGCGTCGTGACGAACTGGAGCTGCATTACCAGCCCCGCCTGGACCTCGACGATGGGCATATCGTCGGCCTGGAAGCACTGGTGCGCTGGCGCCACGGTGAGCGCGGCCTGTTGCCGCCGAGCGAGTTCGTGCCGCTGGCCGAGCAGAGCGGCTTGATCGTGCCGCTGGGCTACTGGGTGATTTCCCGGGCCCTGCGCGACATGCAGGACCTGCGCGAACGCGGGATTGCGCCGTTGCACATGGCGGTCAACCTGTCGTTCCGCCAGTTTCAGGACAGCCAACTGCTCAGCACCCTCAGCCGGCTGATTGCCGAGCGCGGCGTGGAAGCCCAGTGGCTGGAATTTGAGCTGACGGAAACCGCCGTGATGCGCCGCAGCGACCTGGTCAAGCAGACCATGGATGCGCTGGGCCGCCTGGGTGTGCGCTTTTCCCTGGATGATTTTGGCACCGGCTTTTCGTCGTTCGTGCACCTCAACAGCCTGCCGATTGCCTTGCTGAAGATCGACAAGAGCTTTGTCGGCGGCATGGAAGAGCGCGAAGAGAATCGCAAGCTGGTGCACGCGATGATCAACCTGGCTCATAACCTGAACCTGGAAGTGGTCGCCGAGGGCGTGGAAACCGCCGAGCAACTGGCGTTGCTGCGGTTGTTCGGCTGCGATCAGGCCCAGGGTTACCTGATCAGCAAGCCGTTGCCGTTGGCGGAACTGGTGGACTACCTGACGTTTGGTGACAGCCAGGAACTGGTGGGCGGCGTGATCTGACCGTGTAAACCCGATCAAAATGTGGGAGCCAGCTTTTGTGGGAGCTGGCTTGCCTGCGATAGCATCACTGCGATGTGTCTGACCTACCGAGGTGCCTGCATCGCGGGCAAGCCCGGCTCCCACATAAGCCAACTCCTACACTGACCGAGTAGAGCCGTTACTCCGGCTGCGCGGCTTGAAATCCTTGGTGGGTTTCAGGCTCCTGGCGAATCATCCGCTTCATCTTCCGTTCAAACGCCCAGGTCAGGCTGACTGCCGCGCACGCCAGGCCCAGGGCCAGGCCCCACCAAACGCCCGTCGGCCCCCAGCCGAGATTGAACGCCATCAACCATGCGGCCGGTGCGCCGATCAGCCAGTAGCAGCCCAGCCCGACCAGGAAGGTGGTCTTGGCATCCTTGAGTCCGCGAATGCAGCCCATGGCGATGGTCTGCACGCCGTCGAACAGCTCAAACCATGCGGCCACCGCCAGCAGGCTGACGGCGAGGTTGATCACGTCGCGAAACGCCGGGTCATGCTGGTCGAGGAACAGGCTGATCAGTTGGTGCGAGAACAACCACAGCACCGCTGCAAAGCCCAGCATCACCACTGCGCCAAAGCCTATGCCAACTCGCCCGGCCAGCCGCGCTTCCAGCAACTGCCCGGCACCATAATGCTGGCCGATACGCATGGTGATCGCGTACGACATGCCCGCCGGCACCATGAACGCCACCGACACGATCTGCAGGGCGATCTGGTGCGCAGCCAGCTGCGTGCTGCCCATGGTGCCCATGCACAGCGCGGCGAACGCAAACAGCCCGACTTCCACCGCATAGGTGCCACCAATCGGCAGGCCCAGGCGCCACAGTTCCCGCAGGTAATGCAGGTTGGGCCGCAGCAGACCCTTGCGCAGCGGATACGCGTCGTAGGCACGGTTGTATTTGATGTACCAGATCAGCGCCAGGGCCATGCAGTTGGCAACGATGGCGGTGACCAGGCCAATGCCCACCAGCCCGAGTTTCGGCAGGCCGAACATGCCTTCGATCAACGCGTGGTTGAGCAGGTAGTTGATCACCGTGCCGCCCAGGCTGATCACCATCACCGGCGTGGCCTTGCCGATAGCACTGGTGAAGCCGCGCAGGGCCATGAACGTCAGGTAGCCGGGCAGGGCGAACGGCAGGATGGTCAGGAACTGGCCGGCGGACGCGACGTTGGTTTCGGTCTGGCCGAACATCAGCAGCACTGGCTTGAGGTTCCATAGCAGCAAACCAGCCACCAGCGCCATCAACCAGGCCAGCCATAGCCCGGCCTGGGTCAGGCGGGTGGCGCCTTCGATGTCGCCGGCGCCCTGGCGGATCGCCACCAGCGTGCCCACGGCAGCGATCACGCCGATGCAGAAAATCGACACGAACGAATAGCTCGCCGCACCCAGGCCTCCGCCGGCCAGGGCCTCGGGGCTCAGGCGGGCCATCATCAGGGTGTCGGTCAGCACCATCAGCATGTGGGCCAACTGTGAGGCAATCAGCGGCCCTGACAGCCGCAGAATGGCCCAGAGTTCGGTACGTGCCGGATGCTGCATGATCATCACGCTCAAAAAGTCAGGGAAGGGTGGAAGGGTTGATTCTCGGCGCTCACAGCGCATTGCACAAAGGGATAAATCCGATGGTTCGCATGATTAAAACTCATGCCTGAATGATTCTGGTAGGGTTTCGATATTGCGCCGTCGGAGTTTTCGCCATGTCTCGTCGTCTTCCTCCTCTTTACGCCTTGCGCGCGTTTGAAGCTGCGTCCCGCTACAACTCGTTCACCCGGGCGGCGGAAGAGTTGTCGATCACCCAAAGTGCGGTGAGCCGGCACATTCGTACCCTGGAAGAGCATTTCGCCTGCCGCCTGTTCCAGCGCAGCGGCCGCACCTTGCAACTCACCGAGGCAGCGCGCCTGTTGCTGCCGGGCGTGCGTGAAGGCTTTGCGGCCCTGGAGCGCGCCTGCCATACCTTGAATACCGAGGACGACATCCTGCGCATGAAGGCGCCGTCCACCCTGACCATGCGCTGGCTGCTGGCGCGGCTCAGTCGCTTCCGGCACCTGCAGCCGGGCAATGAAGTGCAACTGACCAGCGCCTGGATGAGCGTCGATGAGGTGGATTTCAACCAGGAACCATTCGATTGCGCGGTGTTGTTGAGCAACGGGCATTTCCCGCCGGACTGGGAAGCCAGCTACCTGTTTCCGGAGTTGCTGATTCCGGTGGGCGCGCCGAACCTGTTGAGCGACGGACCCTGGGACGTTGCACGCCTGGCCTCTGCCGAACTGCTGCACCCGACGCCGGACCGGCGTGACTGGCGCAACTGGCTGGAGCGCATGGGGCTGTCATCCCAGGTTTCGCTCAAGGGCGGGCAGGTGTTCGACACCTTGGAGTTGGGCATGATCGCCGCCGCCCGAGGGTACGGCGTGTCCATGGGCGACTTGCTGATGGTGGCCGAAGACGTGGCCCAGGGCCGCCTGAGCCTGCCATGGCCCACCGCTGTGGCCAGTGGGGAAAATTACTATCTGGTGTGGCCGAAGACCCGGCCGGGTGGCGAGCGTTTGCGACGGCTGGGTGACTTTCTCCAGGGCGAAGTGCAGGCCATGGAATTGCCCCAGGTCGAGCGCCTCGACTGAGTGGATTGCGCACCGGCCAGCAATCGTTTGCGCGATACCCCTGTGATTCGCTCAAGTATTGAGCCTGCCCGCCGAAGTAGGGTTGTTGGAACTACCGTTCTGCAACGTTTCCCCTATTAGAATTTTGCCGAGCAGCGCTATGAGATCAGGATGATCCTGGCCTCGGCCAGGAGCCTTCATGTCTCAACCTCGCGCCCGGATTGCCTCTCAACTGGGGCTTGCCCTCGCCGTGATACTGGCTGTCGTCATCAGCGGCAGCACGGTATTCGCGTTGCGTTCGCTGGATTCCGCCAACCTCGACACCCGCGAGGAGCACCTGGCCAGCGAGGCCCGCTTGCTGGCCGACCAACTCAATACCTTCCACAGCACCTTGCGCGAAAGTACCCAGCGTTTGAGCGGGCTGTTTGAAAAGCGCTTCAGCGCCGGCTTGAGTACGCGCCCTGAGCAACCGGTGACGGTGGCGGGCGTGCAGACGCCGGGCCTGTACCTGGGCGAGGAAGTGCTCAACAACAACTTCGCTGAAGTCGATGAGTTCAAGCAGATGTCCGGCGGCGTGGCGACCTTGTTCGTACGCAGCGGCGAGGACTTTATCCGCGTCAGCACCTCCCTGACCAAGCAGGATGGCAGCCGCGCCATCGGTACGGCGCTGGATCACCAGCATCCGGCCTATCAACGCTTGCTGGGCGGGCAGGGCTACGTTGGCCGTGCGGTATTGTTCGATCGCTCCTACATGACCCAGTACAGCCCGGTGCGGGACGCCAGCGGCAAAGTGATTGCGGTGCTGTTTGTCGGCTTCGACTACACCGATGCGCAGAACGCCCAGTTCGACAACCTCAAGCGTTTCCGCATCGGCCAGACCGGTTCCCTGGCGCTGCTGGACGAACAGAAGCACTGGCTGGTACCGCCCGCTGGCGTGCAGGCGCTGGATCAGTCGATTCCGGTGATGCTCGACCTGGCCGCCGAACCTGGAAAAGGCCGTTTCTGGAGCGACAAGAACGAAGACTTCTACAGCGTTGCCGTGCCGTTTGAAGGCGGCCCGTGGTCGGTGGTGGCGAGCATGCCGAAAGCCGAAATTCGCGCGGTGACCTGGTCGGTGGGGATTCGCCTGGCGATCGGCAGCTTGCTCGCGATGCTGCTGGCGGTGGGCGCGGCGGTCTGGTTGCTGCGCAGCAAGTTGCAGCCGTTGGGCGACCTGGTGCGTCAGGCCGAAGCCCTGGGCGCCGGTGATTTGAGCGCACGGCTGAACGTTTCCAGCCATGACGAAATCGGCCAGTTGGCCCGCAGTTTCAACCAGATGGGCGAAGCGCTGTCGACCATGGTGTCGCATATCCGCAAGGCGGCTGAAGACGTGAACAGCCGCGCCCAGGCACTGTCGGGGTTGTCCGGCGGTGCGTACGAAGGCATGGAGCAACAGTCCGGCGAGATCACCAGCATGGCCGGCGCGGTGGAAGAGTTCAGCGCCACCTCGCTGAATATTGCCGACAACATGGGCAACACCGAACGCCTGGCGCAGGACAATGCCCAGCAAACCAGGATCGGCCGTACCTCGATGCAAGAAGCGTCGTCGTCCCTGGAACACATCGCCACCGCGCTGAACAGCACGGCCACGGTGATCAACACCCTGGGCCAGCGCTCCCAGGAAATCGGCGGGATCGTCGGAGTGATCACCGCGATTGCCGAACAGACCAACCTGCTGGCGCTCAACGCCGCCATCGAAGCGGCGCGGGCCGGTGAGCAGGGGCGCGGGTTTGCGGTGGTGGCCGATGAAGTGCGCAACCTCGCATCGCGCACTCGTCAGGCCACGGATGAGATTTCCGGGATGATCCAGAGTATCCAGCAGGAAACCGGCAACGCCATCAGCACCATGGAGCAAGGCAACGTGCTGATGCAGGAAGGCCTGGCTCGCAACGCTGACGTCGCCTCTGCGCTGGCGCGGATCGACGAGCAAAGCCGCTCGGCGGGCCAGCAGTTTGCGGCCATTACCACGGCGACCCAGGAGCAGAGCAGCACGGCGACCCTGCTGAGCAGCAACTTGCAGAGCATCGCCCTGGCCAACAGCGAGCAGCGTGAAGTGGTGTCCAACCTTGCGATCACCGCCAAGGAACTGGAGACCCTGGCGGCGGGCTTGCGGCATGAGGTTGACCGGTTTCGTTGATTGACTGTTCGGGCCTCATCGCGGGCAAGCCCGCTCCCACAGTTGACCGTGTTGTTCTGGAGTACGCGGTCCACTGTGGGAGCGGGCTTGCCCGCGATGACGGCCGACCCGACGCGTCAAACGTCGGATCGGTCGCCCAGCCCCGGGTCCACACGCTTGCCAATGTCCTTGAGTCGCGCCAGTTGGTCGACCATCCCTGGCGCTTCATCCAGGCTGCTGACAAAGGTCCACAGGTAAGTCATCACCGCATACACATGGCCGGCCTTGACCGCCGGCGACAGCGCCAACTGGCTGATGGCGACCACAAACAACAGCGCCGCCAGCGTGCCGATAAACAGGAACGCAGCGGCCTCGCGGTCCGACAGCCAGATGCGCAGGCGTGACAGCACCTGGTAGTGGCGCTGCAAGGTCTGTGCGCCGACCTTTTCCACCAGGCCGATTTCCTTTTCCAGGCGGTCATTCAAGCGCTCATGCAGTTCCTGATTGCGCCGGGCGAAACGTGGCAACAAGGTTGTGCACAGCGCCAGCGCGGTCAGGCACGCCAGGCCGATCCACGGCTCGATCACCAACAGCATCACTGCCGCACCGACGATGGAAACCAGCGCCGTCGCGATGATCGGCACGTGTTTTTCGAAGAAGTCGACAAAGTCCCGCGCCAGCACCACCCGCGCCGCCGCTCGTGAAGTGCTGTGGTTTTGCAGGCGCTGGTTGAGAATCACCGGCACCGCAAGGTCCGCGTAGATGCGGGTGAAGGTGCGTGTATCCAGCGCCCGTCGCGCCGCCCCGACCACCCAGAACGCCAGCACCACGGCGGCGTAGAACAGCGCGCTGCCGGCGTCGCCGCGGATGATCGAGTCCACCGCGAACCCCGCAAACAGTGGGTAGGCCAGCAGCAATGCGTTCTCCAGGGCCACCAGCGACAAGGTGCAGGACAACTTGCCGGGATAGGCCTTGGCGATCGCCTTGAGGGTTTGGCTGGCGGATTGTTGCCCGATCTTTTTGCTTTCTTCGATCAGGATCTGGGGTGTTACGGATGACATGGGGTGCACCGAGAGTGAGATAAACGCTATTATTGAGCGACTGCTCAAGTATCCTTGAGCGACCGCTCAAAAAGCAAGCGCCGTCGATCTGCCGGTGCCTGAAGGAAAAGCCTCATGTCGCGTATCGACCGTAAAGACCAGATCATCGCCGCCGCCCTGGAGCTGTTTCGCAGCAAAGGGTTTGCCGATGTTTCCACCCGCGACCTGGCGGAGCATGCCGGGCTGTCCCGCAGCCACGTCTATCACTACTTCAGCGACTGGAAAGAACTGCGCCGCGAAGCGTTCGTGCGGTTCGCCAACGAGCAACTGGACGAGGTGAGGGCGCCGCTGGTGGATCTGCCGCCATTGGAAGCCCTCGAAGGTTTCCTGCGTGACTGCCTGCCCTCCACGGCAGACGCCGGTTGGGCGCTATGGCTGGATGCCTGGGACGAAGCCATGCATGACGAGCCATTGGCCCAGGCCTACCTGGTGATCAACGCCCAATGGCAAGCCATGCTCGCCGAGATCATCGAGCAAGGTGTGGCGGCCAAAGTGTTCCGCTGTGAGTCGCCCAAACGAGCGGCGCGGCAGCTCTTCGCCGTGGCCATGGGGTATGCCGATGACTTGATGCTCAAACCCTCCGTTGAATCCGCTGAAGCGGTGATGGATGAGGTGATGGAAGTGGCGGGGCTGCTCCTGGCGTTGCCTAGGACGCGCTAGCAGGGCGGTACTGCAAGGCCTCCGCCAGATGATGGCGGGCGATGGCTTCCACTTGTTCCAGGTCGGCCAGGGTGCGGGCGACCTTGAGCAGGCGATGGGCTGCCCGCAACGACAGCGTCAGCCGTTCGCAGGCGCTTTCCAGCCAGCCTTCATCAGCCTTTTTCAGTTTGCAGTGCTGGCGTAGCCCCGGCAGGTCGAGAAACGCATTGGCGCAGCCCTGGCGCCGTTGTTGGCGGTCCCGGGCATCGGCGACGAGGACGGAGGCGCTGGCGGTGTCATCACCGGACTGTATGCCCGGGTTCAGCGCGGTGCTTTCCCGGGCGACGGTCACGTGCAGGTCAATCCGGTCCAGCAGCGGCCCCGAGAGTTTGTTGCGATAGCGCTGAATCTGCTCCGGCGTGCAGCGACAGCGCCCACTGGGCTCGCCCACATAGCCGCAAGGGCAGGGGTTCATTGCCGCCACCAACTGAAAGCGCGCCGGGAAACGCACCCGGTCGCGAGCGCGGGAAATCACGATATGCCCGGACTCGAGCGGCTCACGCAGCACCTCCAGGACCTTGCGATCAAACTCCGGCAACTCGTCGAGAAACAACACACCGTGATGGGCCAGGGTTATTTCCCCCGGCTGCGGTTTCGAGCCGCCGCCCACCAGCGCCGGGCCGGATGCCGAATGATGCGGCTGGCGAAATGGCCGGTGTGGCCAATGGCTCAGCGGCGCCAGGCTGACCACCGATTGAATCGCCGCCACCTCCAGCGCTTCCTGTTCACTCAAGGGCGGCAACAACCCCGGCAGACGGCTGGCGAGCAACGTCTTACCGGTGCCCGGTGGCCCGCTGAGCAACAGGTTGTGGGCGCCCGCCGCAGCGATCAACAGCGCACGCTTGGCTGCCAGTTGGCCCTGCACTTCACTCAGGTCCGGGTAGGGTTTGTTCAAGTACATCAGGCCGCTGGAGACGAAGGGCTCGATCGGCACGTGACCGTTCAGGTGCGCCACCACTTGCAGCAGATGATCCACCGCAATCACCTTCAACCCCGAAGCCAGGCAGGCTTCCTCGGCATTGGCCCGTGGCACGATCAAGGTGCGCCCGACCTTGCGCGCCGCCAGGGCTGCCGGCAACACACCTTTCACCGGCCGCACCTCACCGGACAGTGCCAGCTCGCCCAGGCATTCCACGTTGTCGAGGGTCAGCGCCGGTACCTGCACGCTGGCGGCGAGAATCCCCAGGGCAATCGCCAAATCAAAACGCCCGCCGTCCTTGGGGAGGTCGGCGGGTGCGAGATTGAGGGTGATGCGGCGGGACGGGTATTGCAGCGCAGAATTGAGAATGGCGCTGCGCACGCGGTCTTTGCTTTCCTTGACGGCGGTTTCCGGCAGGCCTACCAGCGTCAGCGACGGCAAGCCGTTGGCCATGTGCACCTCGACAGTGACGGCGGGCGCTTCGACGCCTATCTGGGCGCGGCTGTGGACGATGGCGAGGGACATGCTGGTTCCTTGAAATGAGTGGCCGCTTCCTGCGGTTTTTCAAGGGTAGTTGAGTGATGGCGACGCGCGGCGGCGAGGTTTTACAGAACGTATCGCGCTAGCGGTCCGACGGCGGCACACACAGAAACTCTTTCGCCAACGTCAACCACGCCTGCGCCGCAAACGACAATTTGCACTGGCGCCGCCACGCCAGCATCAGCCTCCAGTTCAGCGCCGGCGACTGTATTTCCGCGATGCTGAACTGGCTCGCATCAAGGGTTTCGCAGAATGCCCGGGGCAGCAGGGTGATGCCCACGCCCAGTCGTACCAGGGAGGCGATAAAGTCCCATTGGCTGCTGCGGCCACTGATCCGCGGCTCAAAACCGGCTTGTGCACAGGCATCAAGTACGAATTGGTTCAGGGTGAAGGTGTCATCGTAAAAGATGAATTCGCAGGCTTGCAGTTCGCTCAGCTCTACCGAGCTGCGTCCCTGCCAGGGAGAGTCATGGGGCGCGAGCAGGCACAGTGGCGATTCGAACAGGGGCATGGATTCGAATTCGGACCAGATGTCCGCCACGCGCGGCGAGTCCAGGATGGTGCCGAACTCCAGCGTGCCCTGGCGCAGATCCTGGATGGTGATATTGCCGCCGCTTTCGAACAGTTTCAGTTCGATCTTCGGGTAACGGGCGTGATACTCCGCAAAAATCGGCGCCAGTGCGAGGTGGGTAGAGGGCGAAAGCCCCATGCGCAGGGCGCCGCGCCCGACATGCTGCAAGTCTTGCAGCTCTACCGTCATTTCATCGTGCAGCGCGATCATTTCCTTGGCGCGCTTGAGCACAATTTCCCCGGCGTCCGTCAGGGTGAAGCGTTTTCCCATGCGGTCGAGCAGCTTCAGGCCAAGGCTCGACTCCAATTGCTGCACCATCTTGCTGACTGTTGGCTGGGTCAGGTGCAGCTTCACAGCGGCTTTGGTAAAGCTCTGCTGGTCGACGACTTCTACGAAATAACGGAGCGCCCGGATGTCCATCTTGCATTCCAATTTTGCATGGTTTTCATAATATTAATTCATTATATCTTTAAAAAATGGCTGGATAAGATTTGTTACATCTGTTCCCAGCCAGCGCTTCCATGACGCCTTAAGGGCCTTGCCAGACGCTTCCATGGCCAGATTTCTCGCAGTGTATGAATCAAAGGCAACGCTATTTCTGGAGAGCAACTGTGCTTAACAAAACGCGTCATTCTTTTTCCGGTTCTGATGAGATGTCTCAGGGAGCGCGCTTCGTTAAGGAGTTGCTGGCGCAGGCGCAGATCGAGGTCAACGGGCCATCGGCTGCCGATATGCAACTGCACCACAGTGCCACATTTGATCTCGCCCTGGCCAAGGGCAATCTTGGCCTTGGCGAGGACTACATGGATGGCGGCTGGGACGCCGAGGCACTTGATGAGTTTTTTTACCGCCTCATGCGCTCCGGCGTGATCGACCAGGCCAACCCGGCCACCTTGTTGTTTCACGCGTTCAGCTCCCGCTGGCTGAACCTGCAAAACAAGAAGCGCGCCTGGCAAGTCGGCGAAGCACATTACGACCTCGGCAATGACTTCTACGCACGCATGCTCGACTCGCGCATGACCTACACCTGTGGCTACTGGAAAGATGCCACCACCCTGGAGCAGGCGCAGTTCGCCAAGCTGGACCTGATCTGTAAAAAACTGAGGCTCAAGCCGGGCATGCGCGTGCTGGATATCGGCTGTGGCTGGGGCAGTTTCATGAGCCATGCGGCCGAGCACTATGGGGTCGAGTGTGTCGGCGTGACCATCTCCAAGGAGCAAGCGGAGTGGGGGCGGGCCAAGTATTCACATCTGCCGATCGAGTTTCGTCTGCAGGACTATCGGGATATCGACGAGCAGTTCGACCATATCGCCAGTGTCGGCATGTTCGAACATGTGGGGCGCAAGAACCATCGGGCGTATATGGAGGTCGCCAACCGCTGCCTGAAAGACGATGGGTTGTTCCTGCTACACACTATCGGCAAGAACCAACGCAACAGCACGCCGGATCCGTGGATCGACAAATACATCTTTCCCAACGGTGATTTGCCCTCGATCGGGCAGATCGGCGACGCCATGGACGGGTTATTTGTTGCCGAGGATTTGCACAACTTTGGCGCCGACTACGACAAGACGCTGATGGCCTGGTGCGAAAACTTCGAACTGGCGTGGCCGGATTTCGCAGACACCTTTGGCCAGCGTTTCTACCGGATGTGGCGCTATTACCTGCTGTCGTGTGCAGGGGCGTTTCGCGCGCGGGATATCCAGCTGTGGCAGTGGGTATTGTCGAAGAAGGGGGTTGTCGGCGGGTATCAGCGGGTGAGCTGAGGGTTGCAACGGTTTAACGGGGACAGGCGAAACCTGCCCCGGTTGGGCCGGCTTATTCGGCGGCAGGCGCCAATCGCGCTTCCAGCTCCGCCACCTTGGCCTCAAGGCTTTCCAGTCGCGCCCGAGTGCGCGCCAGCACCACCATCTGGCTATCAAACTCTTCCCGGCTTACCAGGTCCAGCTTGCTGAAACCGCTTTGCAGCAGTGCCTTGAACTGGCTTTCAATTTCATTGCGTGGCAGCGGCGTGTCGCTGCTGAACAGGCGGGAGGCGTGGCCGCTCAGGGCGTCGAGGAGGTCTTTGGGCGCGAGCATGGGAAATCGTCCGGAAAATCTGTTGGCCGGCAGTGTATCACGCAGCGTCTATAGTCTTTTCCAGCCCCTGCGGCGCACGCTTTTCGCGCATGAGGACGGGCGGTCGCGCACCGTTTTCGTGCGTATCTTCGCTGTCGTGGCGCCCGGTAGGTGGGCACAGGCGAACAAAGGACTGATTTCAGTGATTTTTACGGAGCTGGCAAGCTTTCTGCTTAGACGATCATGACCCATGCACTGATGCAGTCGCTGTGACGATGCAGTGCGCCGACGGACCAGCGGTACATGTTTCGTCACCAGTGGTTAGCGAGCGTCGCAATGGCAAATGCCAGGGCGACGAAGCGTTACAAAGCCAGGCACTGCGCTTAGACTTGAGACGGGTTTGTTTTCCTGGGGCAAGTCCACCAATTCGGGAGAGAGTTTTCATGAAGCTAGTCACTGCCATCATCAAGCCGTTCAAGTTGGACGATGTACGCGAGTCACTGTCCGAGATCGGCGTGCAGGGCATTACCGTTACTGAGGTCAAAGGCTTCGGTCGGCAGAAGGGTCACACCGAGCTGTATCGCGGCGCGGAATACGTGGTCGATTTCCTGCCAAAGGTGAAGATTGATGTCGCCATTGACGACAAGGATCTTGACCGGGTTATCGAGGCGATAACCAAGGCCGCCAACACCGGCAAGATCGGTGACGGCAAGATCTTCGTGGTCAATCTGGAACAGGCTATTCGCATCCGTACCGGCGAAACCGATACCGACGCAATCTAGGCCGCCAAACCCCAACGCCCCAGGAGAAAACAATATGACTCTGCGTAAATTCGCAGGGCTAGGAGCCCTGTTGTCCCTCGTAATGCCGGCCCTGGCCATGGCGGCGGACCCAGTACCTGCTCCAGTCCTCAATTCCGGCGACACCGCGTGGATGCTCACGTCCACCGCGCTGGTGCTGTTCATGACCATTCCAGGCCTCGCGCTGTTCTACGGCGGCATGGTTCGCTCCAAAAACATTCTTTCCGTGATGATGCAGTGCTTCGCCATCACCGGCCTGATCACCATCCTGTGGTTCGTGTACGGCTACAGCATGGCGTTCGACACCACCGGTATGGAAGCAGGCGTCGTCAACCTCAACTCGTTTGTGGGTGGCTTGTCCAAACTGTTCCTCTCGGGTGTGACCCCGGCCAGCATCACCGGCCCGGCGGCGTTGTTCCCTGAGGCCGTGTTCGTGACCTTCCAGATGACCTTCGCGATCATCACCCCGGCGCTGATCGTCGGTGCATTCGCCGAGCGGATGAAGTTCTCCGCGATGCTGATCTTCATGGGCGTCTGGTTCACCCTGGTCTACGCACCGATCGCCCACATGGTATGGGGCGGTCCGGGTTCGTTGCTGGGCGACTGGGGCGTGCTCGACTTCGCAGGCGGCACCGTGGTGCACATCAACGCCGGTGTGGCCGGCCTGGTAGCGTGCCTGGTACTCGGCAAGCGTAAAGGCTTCCCAACCACCCCAATGGCCCCGCACAACCTCGGTTACACCCTGGTGGGCGCGGCCATGCTGTGGGTCGGCTGGTTCGGCTTCAACGCCGGCTCCGCTGCTGCCGCCAACGGCACTGCCGGCATGGCGATGCTGGTGACCCAGATCGCTACCGCTGCTGCGGCCCTGGGCTGGATGTTCGCCGAGTGGGTCACCCACGGCAAGCCGAGCGCACTGGGCATCGCCTCGGGTGTGGTTGCGGGCCTGGTGGCAATCACCCCAGCCGCTGGCACCGTGGGCCCGATGGGCGCCCTGGTGATCGGCCTGGCTGCCGGTGTGGTGTGCTTCTTCTGCGCCACTACCCTGAAACGCAAACTGGGCTACGACGACTCTCTGGACGCCTTCGGCGTGCACGGTATCGGCGGTATCCTCGGCGCGATCCTGACCGGCGTGTTCGCCGCACCGTCGATGGGTGGCTTCAACGCCGCTACTACCGACATTGCCGCACAGGTCTGGGTTCAGGCCAAAGGCGTCGGCTTCACCGTCATCTACACCGCTATCGTGACGTACATCATCCTCAAGGTGCTGGACGTGGTGATGGGCCTGCGGGTGACCGAAGAAGAAGAGGCGGTTGGCCTCGATCTGGCGCAACACAACGAGCGCGGCTACAACTTGTAAGTACGCGAAAAAAAGATGCCCGGCTTGCCGGGCATTTTTTTGCCTTGGGTTTGTCTGTGGCTAAAGGTGTATGGGTTTTTTTGCGACTTTGTGATGGGATCCGCACTGCACTTTTCAGTGTGCGAATGTCTTACAGGCATGTAGGCGTATTCGGCACTTTGTTTTTTCCCTGAGCGCGCTAGAATGCGCGCCGATAGGCGGAGAACTGTATGTGGCAACAGACCCTGATAACCCTGCGGGCCAAGCCCCGGGGCTTTCATCTGGTGACGGACGAATTGCTCGCCGGCCTGCCTGAATTGAAGGCCTGTCGGGTGGGACTGTTGCATTTGTGGCTGCAGCACACCTCGGCCTCGTTGACGGTCAACGAGAATGCCGACCCGGCGGTTCGCCGTGACTTCGAGCGTTTTTTCAATGCGCTGGTGCCGCAAGGCACGGCGGGATATGAACACAACGACGAGGGTCCGGATGATCTGCCGGCGCACTTCAAGGCCAGTCTGCTGGGCTGTCAGCTGAGTTTGCCGGTAAGGGCCGGCCGCTTGGCGATGGGGACCTGGCAAGGTGTTTATCTGGGCGAGCACCGTGATCATGGCGGTGCTCGTAAAGTCCTCGCCACCTTGCACGGTGATGGGGCATAAGCCACTGGTTAACCGGTGGATGTTGATTTTTTTCCGGCGGCCGTCGACAGGCGGCGAAGCTGGGCTATAACTAATCTGCTTTTCGCAAGTCATGAGGTAGAACATGAGCGACGATGATCTGGAAAACGACGACCTCGAAGTAGGCGACGACGACGAAACCGAGGAAGGTCTTGAGGCGGCTGCCGAAGACGTGGCTGACGACGACGGTGGCGACGATGCACCGGTCCCGGCAGCCAAGGGCAAGGCCAAGGCTGCAGTGTCGGTTGACGAGTTGCCGAGCGTAGAAGCCAAGAACAAAGAGCGCGATGCGCTGGCCCGGGCGATGGAAGAATTCCTCGCCAAAGGCGGCAAAGTGCAGGAAGTCGAGGCTAACGTGGTGGCAGATCCACCGAAGAAGCCGGATAACAAGTACGGCAGCCGGCCTATCTAAGGCCTGCTGTTTGCTTGCTGAAAAAGCCCGCCGTCGCTGCGGGCTTTTTCATGGGCGCTACAAAATGGTCAGGGCCAACACCCATCCAAGGATGAAGAGCGTGTGTGGCGAGGGAGCTTGCTCCCGTTGGGGCGCGAAGCGGCCCCTGGTTGGGTCGACGCGGTCTTTCAGAAAGGCCGTCGTGGCTGGTTCAGGGGCCGCTTCGCAGCCCAGCGGGAGCAAGCTCCCTCGCCACAAAAGCCCTTCATCATCAGGTTATGCGTTCCAGCGGGCTAGCACGTCGGGTAGCTCGGTCAGGCTGCGAATCTCGGCATCCGGCAATTTCTCGGCCTCCCAGGCCTTGCCTGCCGGGTTGAACCACACCGCCCGCAGCCCCGCCTGCTGCGCACCGGCAATGTCATCCCCTGGATGGTCACCCACATGCACTGCCGCGCCCGGCGCTACGCCACCGCGCTGCAAGGCTTCCTGAAACAACCGCGCATCCGGCTTGGCAATACCAATGTCTTCAGCCCGGAGTGCAAAGTGGAAGTAGTCCGCCAACCCCACACGTTGCACATCGGCATTACCGTTGGTAATCACCCCCAGCAGATAGTCGCGGCGCAGTGCTTGCAGCATCGGTTCCGCTTCGGGGAATACGGTGAGTTGATGCCGGGCATGGATGAACGCTTCAAAGCACACATCCGCCATCTGCGCCGCTTCCGGCAGCGGGTACCCGGCTTCCTCGAAGGCGTATTGCAGCACCTTGTGACGCAACACGCTGATGCGATATTTCAGCTCGGGATGACGCTCCAGCACCTGCCGGCGAAGGCTGGCAAACTTCTCCAGGGGCAAGTCGCCCACCTTGGTGGCGTGGGTCGCCAGCCACTCGCGCATCGATGCCTCGGCGCTGATGATGACCGGCACGTTATCCCAGAGCGTATCGTCCAGGTCGAAGGTGATCAGCTTGATGCTCATGAGTCACTGCCCTTAATGCGTTTGGCCCGTGGATGGGCGCTGTCGTACACCGTTGCCAGGTGCTGGAAGTCCAGGTGGGTGTAGATCTGGGTGGTCTTGATGTCGGAGTGGCCCAGCAGTTCCTGCACCGCACGCAGGTCCTGGGAGGACTCCAGCAAGTGGCTGGCAAAGGAGTGCCGGAGCATGTGCGGGTGCAGGTTCTGCCCCAGCTCGCGCTCGCCGGCGGCCTTGACCCGCACTTGTATGGCCCGGGGCCCGAGGCGCCGGCCTTGCTGGCTGATAAACACCGCGTCGTCCGCCGGGTTGGCCAGGGCGCGCAGGGGCAGCCATAGCAGCAAGGCTTCGCGGGCCTTCTTGCCCACCGGTAATACGCGGGTCTTGCTGCCTTTGCCGAGCACCTGCACCAGGCCATCCGCCAGGTCCAGTTGATCGAGGTTAAGCCCGGTCAGCTCCGACAGGCGCAGGCCCGAGGAGTAGAAGAGTTCGAGGATCGCCTGGTCGCGATGAGCCAGGAAGTCGTCCTCCACGGCGCCGTCGAGCAATTGCAGGGCACGGTCGGTGTCGAGGGTCTTGGGCAGGCGGCGTTCACCCTTGGGCGGCGCCAGGCCGTTGGCCGGGTCGTGGTCGCACAGGCCTTCGCGGTTCAGGTAGTGATAGAGGCCGCGTACCGCCGACAGCAGGCGCGCCAGGCTGCGGGAGGATTGGCCTTGCTGGTGCAGGCGGGCGATCAGGCTGCGCAGACCCTGGATGTCCAGGGCCTTCCAGCTGCCGATGTGTTGTTTCTCGCAGAACGCCAGGACCTTGTTCAAGTCCCGCCGGTAGGCTTCCAGGGTATGCGGCGACACCTGGCGCTCGCTGCGCAGGTGAGCGCAGTAGGCGTCCAGTTGTCGTTCCATGGCTAGCGCACCGCGCGCAATGCGCTGGTGAAGCGTGGCAGGACGCGGCCCAGCACTTCGGCGATGTAGCTCAGGAACAGCGTGCCCACCGAGCTTTTGTAATGCTGTGGATCACGGCTGGCGATGGCCAGCACGCCATGCAAACCTTGATGACTGAGGGCAACCACGGCGGTGGAGCCGATCTGCTGGCGCTGCTCGGCGCCAAACAGGAAGTCCAGCTCATGCTCGCGCAAGGTGCCGCTGATGGTCTTGCCTTCGGACAGCAGGCCGCCAATCGCGGTCTGGGCATCGCTGCCGCTGACCCAGCGACCCACCGGCATCGGGTTGTCGCTGAACAGGATCAGGCTGACAAAGGGCACCTGGAAGTCCTGGCGCAGGCTGTCTTCGACGGCAATCACCGCTTCTTCCAGGCTGGCGGCGTCCATCAGGGTCAGGACCAGGCGGCGGGTCTTGTCGAACAGGCGGTCGTTGTCGCGGGCCACATCCATCAGCTGCGAGAGCCGATGGCGCATTTCGATATTGCGCTCGCGCAGGATCTTCATCTGCCGCTCCACCAGCGACACGGTATCGCCGCGCTGGTGGGGAATACGCAGGGCCGGCAGCAGTTCTTCGTGTTCAACGAAGAAGTCCGGGTTAGCCTCCAGATACGCCGCAACGGCTGCGGCCTCCAGACTTTCGCTTGGGGATGCTTGCGCGGGTACTTGAGGCTTATCAGTCATTAGATTTGCTCACTCATAGACGGACCTGTCCTTCGTAGACGCGGGTGGCCGGGCCGGTCATTTTCACCGGTTGGCCGGGGCCTGCCCATTCGATGGACAGGCGTCCACCGGGCAGGTCGATCAGCAGCGGCGAATCCATCCACCCCTGGCTGATCGCGGCTACGGCAGCGGCGCAGGCGCCGGTCCCGCAAGCCTGGGTTTCGCCGGCCCCGCGTTCCCACACGCGCAACTGCGCACGGGAACGGTCGATGACCTGCAGGAAGCCCACATTGACCCGCGCGGGAAAGCGCGGGTGGTTTTCGATCTTCGGCCCCAGTTCATGCACCGGCGCGTTGTTGATGTCATCCACCCGCAGCACGGCATGGGGGTTGCCCATGGACACGGCAGCCAGGTTGACGGTCTTGCCGTCCACGTCCACCGGGTAGCTCAGGGCTTGCTCGGTGGCCTGGAACGGAATGTCCGCCGGCACCAGCCGTGGCGCGCCCATGTTGACGCCGATCTGGCCGTCGCTGCGAATATCCAGCTCGATGATGCCGCTTTTGGTCTCGACGCGAATCTGCCGCTTGGCGGTCAGGCGCTTGTCCAGGACAAAACGGGCGAAACAGCGGGCACCATTGCCGCACTGTTCCACTTCGGAGCCATCGGAGTTGAAGATCCGGTAACGGAAATCCACTTCCGGGTTACTCGGCGCTTCCACCAGCAACAATTGGTCGAAGCCGACACCGGTGTGCCGGTCGCCCCACAGCTTGGCGTGCTTGGGCAGGATGTGCGCGTGCTGGCTGACCAGGTCGAGGACCATGAAGTCATTGCCCAGCCCGTGCATCTTGGTAAAACGCAGCAACATGACCTTACTCCGGCAGCAGGCTTTCGCCAGCAAACAACTCGGCTACCGTCTCGCGGCGACGCACTTCAAACGCTTGATCACCGTCCACCAGCACCTCGGCGGTACGCCCGCGGGTGTTGTAGTTGGAGCTCATGACAAACCCATAGGCACCGGCCGAATGCACGGCCAGCAGGTCGCCTTCTTCCAGGGCCAACTGACGTTCCTTGGCCAGGAAGTCGCCGGTCTCGCAGATCGGGCCGACGATATCGTAGCTGCGGCCTTCGCCTGCGCGTGGCTTGACGGCCGTCACATTCATCCAGGCCTGGTACAGCGCCGGACGGATCAGGTCGTTCATCGCCGCGTCGACGATGGCGAAATCCTTGTGCTCGGTGTGCTTGAGGTACTCGACCTGGGTCAGCAGCAGGCCGGCGTTGGCGACGATGTAGCGGCCCGGCTCGAACATCAGCGTCAGGTCGCGGCCTTCGAGGCGCTCGCGCACGGCCTTGATGTAGTCGGACACCAGCGGCGGCTCTTCATCGCGATAACGCACACCCACGCCGCCACCGAGGTCGATGTGGTGCAGGTAGATGCCGCACTCGCCGAGGCGGTCGACCAGCGCCAGCAGGCGGTCGAGGGCGTCGAGGAACGGTGGCAGGCTGGTCAGTTGCGAGCCGATATGGCAGTCGACACCCAAGACTTCCAGGTTCGGCAACTGCGCGGCGCGGATGTACACGTCCTCGGCGTCGGCAATGGCGATGCCGAACTTGTTCTCTTTGAGACCGGTGGAAATGTACGGGTGAGTGCCGGCGTCGACGTCCGGGTTGACCCGCAGGGAGATCGGCGCGCGAACGCCCATCTCGGCGGCCACCACTTGCAGGCGCTCCAGCTCGTCGGTGGATTCGACGTTGAAGCAGTGCACGCCAACTTCCAGGGCGCGGCGCATGTCTTCGCGGCTCTTGCCGACACCGGAGAACACAATTTTGTCAGCCTTGCCGCCGGCGGCCAGTACACGCTCAAGCTCGCCCCGGGACACGATGTCGAAACCGGCGCCCAGGCGCGCCAGGACATTGAGTACACCCAGGTTGGAGTTGGCTTTTACGGCGAAGCACACCAGGCTCGGCGTGCCTTCCAGCGCATCGGCAAAGGAGCGGTATTGCGCTTCGATGTGGGCACGGGAGTACACGTAGGTCGGGGTACCAAAGCGCTCGGCGATGGCGGACAGCGCGACACCTTCCGCGAACAGCTCGCCGTCCCGGTAGTTAAAAGCGTCCATGATGTTCCCTTAGTAGGTGTCGTGCTTGTGCGCTTTGGTTTGCGACGATTGCGCCTGTTCATTCGGGTCTTTGCTGTCATCGGGCAGATACAGCGGGCCTTTTTGACCACAGGCACTAACGAGGCAAGCGACCGCGACGAGCGCAGCAAGGGAAGAGATCAGGCGCTTCATGGCGAAATCCTTGAATATGCATTAATTGCGCCCGAGTATACCGACCACCCGCCGGATTGCCTATGCGCCGAAATACCCGTCCGGCGGCGCTTTGCCGAGTTTGTTGCGATTGTGCTTACACCAATCGAGGATAATTCACACGGCTGTGGGTAATGAAATCGGTATCCTTTGCAATCATGATGGCGCGTCCGTATTGTGCGGCGCTTGAGCGAGACCAGACACTTTTCGAGGTTCCCACAATGAGTTTGACCGAAGCGCGTTTTCACGACCTGGTGGATGCGACCCAGCAAGCGCTGGAGGATATTTTCGACGACAGCGGTCTGGATGTGGACCTGGAGAACTCGGCCGGTGTGCTCACCGTCAAGTTTGAAAATGGCACCCAATTGATTTTCAGCCGCCAGGAGCCCCTGCGTCAGCTATGGCTGGCGGCGCGTTCCGGTGGTTTCCACTTCGATTACGATGAAGAAGAAAAACGCTGGACCCACGACACCACCGATGAGCTGCTGAGCGAAATGCTCGCGCGCCTCACCCAGGAACAAGCCGGCGTCGAGCTGGACTTCGACGAGATCTGATCGTGACGCAGCCCGTTCCCGTACGCCCGCCCAAGCCGCTGTTCAGCAATGTCAGCCCGGCGGTGCCGTCACCTTGTATCAGTTTATGTCGGCTGGATGAGCACAAAGTCTGCCTCGGTTGCTTCCGTCATGTGGAAGACATCCGCGAATGGCGCTCTGCCGACGATGCGCGACGCCGCGTGATCGTCGCCCAGGCCGAGCAGCGCAGGACCTGCGCCTGAGGCCGTCTTGTTTATTTATTGTGCTGTGGTAGTGTCCGGATACACCTCAACTCATCGAGGTCCGTGAGAACCCCGCCTTTTCCTGGCGGGGTTTTGCTTTTTTGTGCAGAAAAAAGGAGTCTGCCTGAATCATGACCGCACCTTCCATCATCCTCACCCGTCTTGACGTGCAGCGTCTTGAGCAACTGATCGACCGTGTCGGCGAGGCGTCGCCGGGCGTTGAAGCCCTGCAACACGAACTCGACCGCGCCGAAGAAGTGGTTGGCCACGATGAAGTGCCTGCATCTGTCGTGACCATGAACTCCAGCGTGCATTGCCGTGAACAAGGCAGTGGCAAGGACTATCACCTGACCCTGGTCTACCCCAAGGACGCGAACGCCGACGAAGGCAAAATCTCGATCCTGGCGCCGGTGGGCAGTGCATTGCTGGGCCTGCAAGTCGGCCAGCACATCGACTGGCCAGCACCGGGTGGCAAGACCCTCAAGCTTGAATTGCTCAGCGTTGAAGGCCAGCCAAAAGACGGCGGCGTGTTCTCTCTTTAAGCCGAGTGGCGTTAAACCTGGTTCAGCGCTTCATTGAGCGCCAGTTCCAGATCAGCCTTGTAGCGCAGGTACAGATTGCTCGGGCTTTGAACATCACCGAGCAGGCCGGACAGGTCCAGATCGGTGATGTAGCAGCGGTAACGCTCGGCTTCCCGGCGTTGCCCGACGATTTGCTGGGCGACCACCGCAAACAGTTGGTCGCCAAATTCCAGCTCGGAAAACTCTCGTTGATTGCAGTACAAGGTGATCCCCACCTGGCCCGGTGCTGCCTTGCCGATAATCGCCTGCACGTCGTAGAACGGCTTATTGGCCGGGGTTTGCGGCGCTGGGCGCGGTTCGGCCCGACGTGCGCGGCCGCTGCCTGACGGCAACAGCTGGTAATACAGGATTTGCACCGCGCCGAAGGGCTGTTGCGGGTCCAGCGGCAGCAGCGCGTCGCGGCGATAAATGATCGACTGCAGGAAGCGCTGCAACGGCACCAACAGGCTTTGCTCGTCGTGGAACGGCAGGCGCTGCTGCCAGAGCGCGTTGAACTCATCCAGCACGTACAGCTCGGCAACTCCGTCGTTGATCCGGTAGAACACCTGCACACAGTCGGGCAGGCCCATGGGCAGCAGCAGCGCCAGGTCGTGGTCTTCCAGGGCCATGGTGTCCAGGTGCAGCGGGCTGTAGCTGGCCAGTTCCTCACTGAGGTAGGCGATCAGCGCGTCCTGGGTCGCCAGTGACACATGGTTGGCCTGGCCGGGTGTCAGCTCCATCACGTGGTAGTGCTGTTGCACCTGCACCAGGTAGCGGTGGTTTTCCTGGCCCAGCAGCAGGTTTTGCGCGGTGTCGAAGATTTCCTCCACGCGCTGGGCAATGAACTGCGCGCGGTTGTGGCAGAAACAGCGCACCCGCAAGCGCGGCAAGTGATTGGGCGGTAGCTGATTGAGGTAGTCGCGCAGGCAATCGAGCAGCGCGTGGGGGCCGTCATAGCGGCTGACCATCACCTCGTTCCAACTGTTGAGCGTGACCTGGTCCAGGGTCAGCACCAGGTTTTCCCGTACGCCCGCGTAACTCAGGGAGTCGGTGCGCTCGGTGGTCATCAGGATGTTCAAGTCCCGGTGATGCTTGAGCGGGTCGACGCCGACGTTGATAAGCAGCAGCACTTCCTCGGGCACTGCCGAGCGCAGCAGGCGGTCTTCATCGACGCTGGCCAGGGGCAGGACGACGGTTTGTTGCAGGCTGCCCAGCAGGTTGAACAGCTCGAATTCGGTCATGTCACTGCTGCCGGGATGCAGCGCCAGGCGGGTACTGCTGTCGATCACGCCGTTGCGGTGGCACCAGGTGAGCATTTCCAGCAAATCGCGGCTGCGCTTGATCGGCGCGAAGTGCTCCCATTCCAGAGCGGTCAGGCTGCCGTTGTACAAGCCCCAATGATGCTGGCCGGGCTCTTTGCGGTTGGGCGACTGCACCAGGGTCAGGGTGTCTTCGGCAAGGTCGGGCGCAATGCCGGGGTTGATGAACTCGACCTTGCCGGCCTTGCGCTCGAAGGCGGCGTACAGGCGCCGGCCCAGCACATTGAGATCGCGCTTGTTGATCAGGCTGACGGTCTGTTCGGTGCGGGCAAACTGGGTCAGGAAGCGATAGCTGTAGTTCAGCTCGTTGACCAGCGCCCGGCGCTCGGAGGCCACCTGGCGGACTTTCCATTGGCTGCGGCTGTCCAGCAGGGCAAGTTGGCGCTGGTCCCAACCCCATTCGCTGGCCAGGCGCTCCAGCAGCAAACGCTGCCACCCGGTGCGCTGGCCCGCGCTGAGCTTGCGGTTGACCTTCAGGTACAGGCTGCGCCGCACCAGTTCCAGGCGTTCCGGCTCATTACGGGCCTTGAGGTACTCCTCGATCCGGCGGTAGACGACGATGTACGGGTCCAGCTCGTCCAGGTCCAGCTGATTGGCAAACACAGCGCGCTTGAAGCGCAGGCTCAGGCACTGCACCTTCGGGTGCTCGCTGGCGTAGACCTCGGTCAGCAGGAGTTTCAGTACTGATTTGTAGGGCGATTCGATGCCCTTGAACAACTGCCACAAGCCGGCACCGATAAATTCACCCGGCGGGATGTGCGCCAGGTGGCCCAGGTCGAGGGTTTCATCGGCGCGAATAAAGCGTTTGGAAATCAGCGCGTGGGTGAAGTCGGCATAGCGGGTTTCTTCGTACACCGGCACCAGCCACCAGATCGGCGTGCGCCCGGCCAGCCAGATGGCGGTGCGGTAGAACTCGTCCAGCAGCAGGTAATGCTGGCTGGTGCCGCAGTCTTCTGAACTCAGTTGGCTGTCGCGCTCGCCCTGGATAAACCGCGTCGGCTCGATCAGGAAGAAGTGCGCCTCGGCGCCCATGCTCAGGGCCCAGGTTTCGAGCAGTTGGCATTTCTTGCGCAACTCGGCCAGCTCGTTCTCGCTGAGATCGGCCGCATGGCAGACCCACACGTCCATATCACTTTGATCGGCCTGGGCCAGGGTGCCCAGGCTGCCCATCAGGAACAGGCCATGAATCGGCCGCGGTGGGTTGCCGTGGCGGGGCTTGTAGGAAAACGTGCGGGTCAGGCGCTGGGCCTCGGCCAAGGCTTGCGCGTCGGGTTCAAAATTCGACAGGCCGGCCGGCGTGCTGCCCGACACATAGCCCGGCAACAGCGGGTGATTTACGTGGAAAAACAGCGGCAGCAGGGTCAATACGCTTTGCTGGCGTGGTGTCAGTCCTTCGACGGCCCGGGCCATGCGGCCTTCGTTCAGGGCCAGAAACCGCGCGCGTAACTGGGCCAGCACCTTGCGGTCGATGCCTTCGTCCAGGTCGGGGCGGATTTCGTGGGTGCGGGTCATGTCGAACTCGGTGGCTCGCAGGGCCCGACGTGGGCGGCCGTGTGGGAGTTTACAGCCAGTAGCGTAGGAGGTTTAGAGGGAATTTGTTTTTGACGCCGGAATTTTATCCCGGGCGCGGGAATGCCCGCGGAATCCGTGAAGAGAGGATCCCGTGGGCGATACGAGGTGTCAGGCGGCTTCTTTGGCGGTCGTCAGAATAGTCAGCAGGCTTTGTGCGTGTTCGGCAGCGTCCCGGCCGAGGCTGGTGAGGTAACCACCGTCTGGCTGGTCGATCAGGTCTTTATCAAACAGGCGCCGGGCGGCGGCAATGGCAGTGGGAGCGGCAGTCTGATGAACTTTCAGACCTTCCTGGGAGCTGCCCAGGTTGAAGAGTGCAAGGATTTCCAGTTCGGCAACCAACTCAGGGGTATACGACATAAGGACTCCAGACTTTCTAGGAATTTTTAGACGTTAGCAGCCATAAGGTGAACGCACTTGGGCGAGCTGTCCAGTCGGAACTCATGCGGTGTTGATGTGGGGCAGGATTGTGGCCAGCAAGAGTTTGCTGGCCAGCGCGGTGTGAGGCTTATTGCTTCTCGGGCGGCAGCTCCGGCAGCGCACGCAACGCAGTTTCATACCATTCGGTATTGAAGGCGCGATCTTCTTCGAGCAGCGCGTCAATTTCGATGGCGAGGACGTGGGCCATCATTTGCAGGATGTCTTCGCGCTCGTAGCCCACCAGGGTCAGCTTGTTGAACGTGGCCTTGGCGGCGGGCGGGTTGTCGCTTTCGATCTGGTTTTCGATCGCTTCAATCAAGGTGGTCTCGGCGAACTCTTCTTCGTCGTTGTCGATATCGGTTGGCTCGCTCATGGCAGGCTCCTGGAGGAAAGGGCGCCAGTCTACCCCCATTCACTCGGCTGATGCTGCTGGCCAGGCGCGGCCTCCCGATCTATAACCACTGCTGCCAACCCCGTACACGGCCTGGAGGCTTTGTGATGCTCAAGCTTTATGGATTTTCGGTCAGCAACTACTACAACATGGTCAAACTGGCGCTGCTGGAGAAAGGGCTGCCCTTCGAAGAGGTGCCGTTCTACGCAGGCCAGACCCCTGAAGCCTTAGCCGTGAGCCCCCGGGGCAAGGTGCCGGTGCTGGGTGTCGAGCAAGGGTTTATCAACGAAACCAGCGTGATCCTCGAATACCTCGAACAGACCCAGGGCGGACGATCGCTGCTGCCGAGCGAGCCGTTCCAGCGCGCCCAGGTGCTGGCGTTGTGCAGGGAAATCGAGCTGTACATCGAGTTGCCGGCCCGGGCGTGTTTTGCCGAGGCGTTTTTCGGAATGCCGGTGCCGGAGGCGATCAAGGAAAAGTCCAGGGCGGAGTTATTGCTGGGGATCGCATCGCTGGGGCGGCACGGGAAGTTTGCGCCGTATGTGGCAGGAGACAGCTTCACGATTGCGGATTTGTATTTTGTGTACAGCGTGGACCTGGCCTGTGCCGTGGCCGGGAAGCTGTTCGGGCTGGATCTGTTGGCTGAGTTGCCGAAGGCCAAGGCGTTGCTGGAGCGCTTGCAGGCGCTGCCGAATGCCCAGCGGGTGGCGGCGGACAAGGAAGCGGCGATGCCGGCGTTTATGGCGATGATTGCTGCCAAGAAATAGATCTTGGGTGTTTGTGATGAGGCTTTCGCGAGCAAGCCCGCTCCCACATTTGACCGAGTTCCACCTTTGGAATGCAGTCGAATGTGGGAGCGGGCTTGCTCGCGAAGCTTTTAGCGGCTGGCGAGCAATGCCTGGCCGCGAACCACGGCAGCCTTCACCTGCGCCGGCGCAGTCCCGCCGATATGGTTACGGGCATTCACCGAGCCTTCCAGGGTCAGCACCGCAAACACGTCCTGCTCGATCTGGTCGCTGAACTGGCGCAGTTCTTCCAGGCTCATTTCCGCCAGGTCCTTGCCGGTGTCCACGCCGTACTTCACGGCATGCCCGACGATCTCGTGGCAGTCGCGGAACGGCAGGCCACGGCGTACCAGGTAGTCCGCCAGGTCGGTGGCGGTGGAGAAACCGCGCAGGGCCGCTTCACGCATGATGGCGTGCTTGGGCTTGATCGCCGGGATCATGTCGGCAAAGGCACGCAACGAGTCGCGCAGGGTATCGGCGGCGTCGAACAGCGGTTCCTTGTCTTCCTGGTTGTCCTTGTTGTAGGCCAGCGGCTGGCCTTTCATCAGGGTCAACAGGCCCATCAGCGCACCGAATACACGGCCGCTCTTGCCGCGTACCAGCTCGGGCACGTCGGGGTTTTTCTTTTGCGGCATGATCGAGCTGCCGGTGCAGAAGCGGTCCGGCAGGTCAATGAACTGGAATTGCGCGCTGGTCCACAGCACCAGCTCTTCGGAGAAGCGCGACAAGTGCATCATCGCAATGCTGGCCGCGGCGCAGAATTCGATGGCGAAGTCACGGTCCGACACGCCGTCCAGGGAGTTGCCGCCCACGGCGTCGAAACCCAGCAGATGCGCGGTGTATTCGCGGTCGATCGGGTAGGTGGTGCCAGCCAGTGCAGCGCTGCCCAGAGGCATGCGGTTGGCGCGCTTGCGGCAGTCCACCAGGCGCTCGTAGTCGCGGCTGAGCATTTCGAACCAGGCCAGCAGGTGGTGGCCGAACGTCACAGGCTGTGCGGTCTGCAGGTGGGTGAAGCCGGGCATGATGGTGCCGGACTCACGCTCTGCCTGCTCCAGCAGGCCTTTTTGCAGGCGGGTGATTTCTGCCAGGATCAGGTCGATCTCGTCCCGCAGCCACAGGCGGATATCGGTAGCCACCTGGTCGTTACGGCTGCGACCGGTGTGCAGTTTCTTGCCGGTCACACCGATGCGGTCGGTGAGGCGGGCCTCGATGTTCATGTGCACGTCTTCCAGGTCGACGCGCCAGTCGAAGGTACCGGCTTCGATCTCGCCACGGATGGTGGTCAGGCCGTCGATGATGCTGTCGCGCTCGGCGTCGGTCAGCACGCCGACCTTGGCCAGCATCGTGGCGTGGGCGATCGAGCCCATGATGTCGTGGCGGTAGAGGCGCTGGTCGAAAGTGACGGAGGCGGTGAAGCGCGCGACGAAGGCGTCGACGGGTTCACTGAAGCGGCCGCCCCAGGACTGGTTGGTCTTGTCGGTGCTCATGGATTCGCTCGTGATCTGCTGGAAAGAGGGCATGAAAGTGTGGCGCCGATAATAACAGGGTTGCCCCCGGAGGCGACGATGCCGGGGCGGGGCATTTTTATTTGTTTCCAAGATGGCTAAGTGCCTTGCCCCCGGACTCGCGCAGGACGAGACTGGAGCCAGGACCGATCGGGGGGGAAACTTGCGGTCCTTGGTCAAACAAAGCGTGTTTATTGAAACGATATTTGACGATTGAGCAATATCGTCTTCGCCAGCGTCTACAGTTGCACTGATAGAGCTTCGCGCTGACGGAAGGTGCACTGCACCAATGCCGGGCGATGAGGTCGAACTCCAGGCTATCCATTAGAGAGGGGGTGTTCGTATTGTGTATCAGCAAACCCTACGACGATGCCCGAAGGCAGCAGGCTTTGGGCGCGATTGAACAGGTCCGGGTAAATATTGGTGCCACTCTCGGGGCACTTTTTGCCGCTCGCGCTAGTCTTAGCGTGGATCGCCGTGACGGAAGTCACCGCACCTGTCTACGCTATCCTTGTGCGAGACTCACGCAGGAATCCAGCGCAATATGAATGTCCTGATCGTTGATGACGAACCCCAAGCCCGCGAGCGACTGAGCCGTTTGGTCAGTGAACTTGAGGGTTACAATGTCCTTGAGCCGAGCGCCACCAGTGGCGAGGAAGCCTTGGCCCTTATTGACAGCCTCAAGCCGGACGTCGTGTTGCTCGACATCCGCATGCCGGGCCTTGATGGCTTGCAGGTGGCTGCCCGCCTGAGCGAGCGAGAATCGCCGCCTTCGGTGGTGCTGTGCGCCTCCCAGGATGAGTTCTCTTCCGAGGCCCTGGATGCCAGCGGCGCCAGTTTCCTGGTCAAGCCGATCAATGCCGATGCGTTGCTTCGCGCCTTGAAAAAGGCCGAGCGGCCCAATCGTGTCCAACTGGCAGCCTTGACCCAGCCCGCAGCCCAGGGCGGCAATGGGCCACGCAGCCATATCAGCGCCCGTACCCGCAAGGGCATCGAGTTGATTCCCCTGGACCAGGTGGTCTACTTCATCGCCGATCACAAGTACGTGACCTTGCGTCACGAGGCTGGTGAAGTGCTGCTCGATGAGCCACTCAAGGCGCTGGAAGACGAATTTGGCGACCGTTTTGTGCGCATCCACCGCAACGCGCTGGTGGCACGGGAGCGCATCGAGCGTCTGCAGCGCACGCCGCTTGGGCATTTTCAGCTGTTCCTGAAGGGCCTCAACGGTGACGCGTTGATCGTCAGCCGGCGCCATGTCGCCGGCGTGCGCAA
The DNA here is from genome assembly GCF_044742865.1 of Pseudomonas sp. NPDC087814. Lineage (NCBI taxonomy): Bacteria > Pseudomonadati > Pseudomonadota > Gammaproteobacteria > Pseudomonadales > Pseudomonadaceae > Pseudomonas > Pseudomonas sp. NPDC087814. Next base: position 59,947 of record NZ_JBIUVK010000013.1, read on the forward strand.
GATGATGCAGCAGCTTTAGCCCGAGGGCTGACGCGAGCTTCACCGCCCATATCCCGGTGCGACGCGGCCAGGGAGGCCCCGCACTTGCTGATTCAAATCAAAGCGCATTTGCCTGAGCTGTTATTATCTGCCGTATCTATTCAGTACGGATTGATCCATGTCCTCTCGCGAAATCCGCATCGCCACCCGTAAAAGCGCCCTGGCCTTATGGCAGGCCGAATACGTCAAAGCACGCCTTGAGCAGGCCCATCCCGGCCTCAAGGTGTCCCTGGTGCCCATGGTCAGTCGCGGCGACAAGCTGCTTGATTCTCCACTGTCGAAAATCGGCGGCAAGGGCCTGTTCGTCAAGGAGCTGGAAACTGCGCTGCTGGAGAACGAAGCCGACATCGCCGTGCATTCTATGAAAGATGTGCCCATGGACTTCCCCGAAGGCCTGGGCCTTTTTTGCATCTGCGAGCGCGAAGACCCCCGCGATGCCTTCGTTTCCAATACCTACGCCTCCCTGGATGAGCTGCCGCTGGGCAGCGTCGTCGGCACCTCCAGCCTGCGTCGCCAGGCGCAGTTGCTGACCCGCCGCCCGGACCTGCAAATCCGCTTCCTGCGGGGCAACGTCAATACTCGCCTGGCCAAGCTCGACGCCGGTGAATATGACGCGATCATTCTCGCGGCAGCCGGCTTGATCCGCTTGGGCTTTGAAGACCGCATCACCTCGGCCATCAGCGTCGAAGACAGCTTGCCGGCCGGCGGGCAGGGCGCTGTGGGCATTGAATGCCGCACCGCCGACAGCGAAATTCATGCGCTGCTCAAGCCGCTGGATCACCAGGACACCGAAATTCGCGTCACCGCCGAACGTGCCCTGAACAAGCACCTCAATGGTGGCTGCCAGGTACCGATCGCCTGTTACGCCGTGCTTGAGGGCGAGAACCTCTGGCTGCGTGGCCTGGTGGGCGACCCGAGTGGTGGGTTGTTGCTCACCGCAGAGATTCGCGGGCCGCAAAGCGAGGCCACCAGCCTGGGTATCAAGGTCGCCGAGGAACTGCTGGAAAAAGGCGCCGGTGCCATTCTGCAAGCGGTGTACGGCGAGGCCGGGCCGCAGTGATGCAATGGCGTGTGCTGCTGACGCGGCCTGCCGAGGAGTCGGCGGCCCTGGCGGCGACGTTATCCGAAGAAGGTGTTTTCAGCAGCAGCCTGCCGTTGCTGGAGGTTGAAGCGCTGCCTGTCACGCCTGAACAACAGACTGTTTTTCGCGAGCTGGACCGCTATTGCGCGGTGATCGTGGTGAGCAAGCCGGCCGCGCGCCTGGGCTTGCAGTTGTTGGCTCAACACTGGCCGCAACCGCCGGCGTTACCGTGGTTCAGTGTCGGCGCTGCTACGGCGCAGGTGTTGGCCGAGCATGGCCTTGATGTCAGTTATCCCCACGACGGCGACGACAGTGAAGCCTTGCTTGAACTGGTCGCCTTGCGCGAGGCTATCTCGAAGCCCTGCGCCCGGGTGCTGATCCTGCGGGGCGAGGGCGGGCGAGAGCTGCTGGCTGAGCGTTTACGCGAGCAAGGTGCTAGTGTCGACTATCTGGAGTTGTATCGCCGTTTCCTGCCGGACTACGACCGTGCGACGCTGACCCAGCGCATAAACGTGGAACGCTTGAACGGCGTGGTGGTCAGCAGTGGGCAGGGTTTTTTACACCTGCAAGCGCTGGCCGGTACAGATTGGCCCCAGGTGGCACAGCTGCCGTTGTTCGTGCCCAGCCCGCGAGTCGCCGAGATGGCGCGTGCCGCTGGCGCGAAAGAAGTTGTGGATTGTCGTGGCGCCAGTGCCGCGGCTTTGTTAGTGGCGTTACGGAGTGTTTCCGTTCCCACTCTCTAATACGCAAAGGATGGATACGTGAGCGAAACAGCCTTGCCTAAAGATGAAGCTCAGCCCGCGCTTGATGCGCCTGTTGAGACACCGGTCACCACCGCCCCGCGCCGTGGCAACGGCCTGGCCATCGTGGCCTTGTTGCTCGGCGCCGCCGGCGTTGCCGCCGGTGGCTGGGGGATCTGGCAGGTCCGCGCACTGCAGGCGAGCAGCCAGCAACAGCTGGGCCAAGTGCAAACCCTGGACGACCAATCCCAGAGCCTCAAGCAGAGCCAGCAGCAGCTGTCGGCCCGTCTGGGGCAACTGCCCGGCGCCGATGAGCTGGAAGAGCGTCGCCGGCTGGTGGCGCAATTGCAGGGTGATCAACAACGCCTGAGCCAGCGCCTGGAAACCGTGCTGGGGGCCAGCCGCCAGGACTGGCGCCTGGCCGAGGCCGAGCACTTGATCCGCCTGGCCAGCCTGCGTCTTTCCGCCTTGCAGGACATCAACAGTGCCCAGGCACTGGTCCAGGGCGCTGACGAAATCCTCCGCGAACAAAGTGACCCTGGCTCCTACGCCGCCCGTGAGCAGTTGGCCAAGAGCCTCGCCGCGTTGCGCAATATCGAACAGCCCGACCGTACCGGGCTGTACCTGCAACTGGCGGCATTGCGCGATCAGGTCGTGCAGTTGGCGGCCATCGCGCCGGAATACCAACTCCCTGAAGCGGCCAATGATGGGCGTCCGACCACCGACACGGACAGCCGTTGGAGTCAGTGGTGGGCGCAGATCTCGCGGTATTTCCGCATCGACTTCAATCCTGATGACAACATTCGCCCGCTCCTGGCAGGGCAAGGCCTGAACCAGGTGCGCCTGGCCCTGAGCCTTGCACTTGAGCAGGCGCAATGGGCGGCGCTCAACGGCGAGCCGGCGGTGTACAGCCGATCCCTGGGCGAGGCTCGCAGCGTGTTGCAGGACAACTTCAATCAAGACAACCCGCAAAGCAAAGCCATGCTGGCCCGTATTGCCGAGCTTGAGCCCAAGGCCGTCTCGGTGGTCACGCCGGACCTGGCCGCGAGCCTGGCTGCCGTGCAGGCTTACCTTGACCGTCGCCACCTGTCTGCCGAGGAAGCCAAGGCTTCCGCTGGCAAGCCGGCGACCCAGGAGTAAAGCCGATGAAGCGCTTCTATGTGATCCTGGTGCTGGCGATTGCGATCGCCCTGGCACTGGCCGTGGGCATTTCGAAACATACTGGCTACGTGCTGATTACCTATCCCCATGTGCTGCATTACGAGTCCGGGCTGTGGTCGACGCTGGTGGCGTTGTTTGCCATCGGCCTGGTGATCTATTTGGCCAGGGTGCTGCTGGGCCTGGTGCTGACCTCGGGTGGCGTGGTCAATCCGTGGTCGCGGCGCAACCGCAGCCGTCGGGTCCAGGTTGCCATCGAGCAGGGCCAGATGGACCTCGCCGAAGGGCGCTGGGCCAGTGCCGAGCGCCACTTGCACCGTGCGGCCGAAGCCGAACGCCAGCCATTGCTCTACTACCTCGGCGCGGCCCGTGCGGCCAACGAACAGGGCCGTTATGAGGTAGCGGATGGCCTGCTGGAACGCGCGCTTGAGCGCCAGCCCCAGGCCGAACTGGCGGTAGCCTTGAGTCATGCGCAGTTGCAGATGGACCGCGGTGACACCGATGGCGCCCTGGTCACCCTGCAGGCCATGCATGAGCGTCATCCGCATAACGTCCAGGTATTGCGCCAACTGCAGCGGCTGTATCAACAGCGTGGCGATTGGTCTTCGGTAATCCGGCTGTTGCCGGAGTTGCGCAAGGACAAGGTGTTGCCGCCTGCCGAGTTGGCCGACCTGGAGCGACGCGCCTGGGGCGAGAACCTGACCCTGGCTGCCCAGCGCGAAGAGCAGGGCGAGGCCGGGCAGCAATCCCTGGAGCTGGCCTGGCAACAACTGACTTCGGCCCAGCGCCAGGAGCCGCAACTGGTGCTGGCGTACGCCGAACAACTGCGCCAGTTGGGCGCGGACGCCAAGGCCGAAGAAGTGCTGCGCGGTGCCCTCAAGCGCGAGTACGACAGTCATCTGATCCGGCTCTACGGGCTGCTGCGTGGCAGCGATCCGGCGAAGCAGTTGAAGTTCGCCGAAGGCTGGCTCAAGGACCATCCAGGCGATGCCAGCCTGCTGCTGACCCTGGGGCGCCTGTGCCTGCAAAACAGCTTGTGGGGCAAGGCGCGGGACTACCTTGAAAGCAGCCTGCAGGTGCAGCGCAACCCTGAGGCCTGCGCCGAGCTGGCACGCCTGCTGGCGCAGTTGGGCGACACCGAGCGCAGCAACCAGTTGTTCCAGGAAGGCCTGGGCTTGCTGGACAAGCGTTTGCTGGCGTCACCGCTGCCGGTGCCGGCACGGGTTTGAAGTAGGAAACAGAGTAAGGGTTGCCTCAGAATTGTCTGGTGGCCAACCCTTCAATAACGCCCAATAGCTGTAGTCAATACGGCTTGTAGTAAACTCCTACGTAGACGCGCGTTTAATCGCTCGCCTTCTGACGGGATATCCCTACGCTCTCGCGGAATCGTCTGCTCTGGCGCGTATTGAAAGGGGTAAGGTCTTTCCTCTACCGTAACTACCTATCTCTTGCGTTGCGGATAAACAATGTCTTTGGCCCCCTCACGCTCCCTGTTCCTCCTGGCGTTCCTGGCTGGTGCGCTGACGCTGGGCGCGTCCTTTTACCTGGAATACGCCGCGCTTTTGCGGCCTTGTTTCCTGTGCCAGGTGCAACGAATTCTTGTGGCTGCCTTCACGCTGATCAATCTCGTGGCAGCGATTCATGGGCCGAAGCGGTCCGGGATCTACCTGTATTGGGCGGCGAGCATGGGGTGTGCAGTGCTGGGCGCCATTACTGCCGTACGCCAGGTGCTGCTGCAAAATACGCCGCCGGAACAGTTGCCTGCCTGTTGGCCCGGCCTTCAATCCATGATCGAGAACCTGTCGCTGAGAGAGACGTTGGCCTTGATCTTCAAGGGCACCGTTGACTGCGTGGAAATCAACTGGACGCTGTTCGACTTGAGTATTCCCGAGTGGAGCCTGCTGTTCTTCGTGGCGATGCTGATCCTTGGCATCGCGCAGTTCTCGCGGTTGCTGCTGAGCCAGCGTTTTGGCCTTGCACGGCACTGACAGGTAACCGCAGGTTGTAGGAAGGGATTAAACACTTGTATGAACTTTCTCTCCTGCGTACCTTGATGACATAGTCGTGCGGGCATAATCTGGCCCGCACGCGTTATTGAAACAGACTGTTCGATGCACCTTTGCCCGGTTGCCGCTTTAACCTTGAAGTGTTGCGCGGGCAGCGTGCGGCGCCCCTATAGGGAAGAGAGATCATCATGCTGGAACGTTGTCAGAATGCTCAGGAACGCTGGGGTGGGGTGCACAAACTGATCGATGGTTGGTTGAAAGCGCGTCACGAACTGGTTCGGGCCTTTGATGCTCTCGGTGCCAAGCCCGAAGCGCTCAGCGAGAACCGCAAGCCGTTGCAGGAATTCTGCGGCGTATTGGTGGACTACGTATCGGCGGGGCACTTCGGTATCTACGAGCAGTTGACCAGAGAGGCCGAGGCTTTCGACGATCAACGTGGCCTCGATTTGGCGGAGACGATTTACCCGCGCATCGATGTCATCACCGAGAAGCTGCTGGCGTTCAACGACCTGTGTGATGCCGGCCAGTGCGTTGCAGAAAAATTCAAAGAGCTGGGTGGTTTGCTTCACGAGCGTTTCGAGCTGGAAGATTGCCTGATCGAAGTGCTGCACAACGCTCACAAGGAAGAGTTGACGGCTAAGGCCTGACTCCCCCCGACACAAGAAAACGGTGCGCATTGCGCACCGTTTTTCGTTTGGGCTCAGGCGCCCGCCTTGAGCAATTCGATCTCGAATACCAGCGGCGTATAAGGCGGGATCAGTTCGCCTGCGCCATCAGCGCCATAGGCTTGGTCGGATGGAATCACCAGGCGCCACTTCGCGCCCACCGGCATCTGTTGCAACGCACTGCGCCAGCCACTGATCACACTGTCCAGGCGAAACCACTGAGGTTGTGTGCTCTTGTCGAAGACGGTCCCGTCGGGTAACCGCCCAACATAATTCACTTGCACGCGATCATCGGCCGCCGGTTTCTTCCCGCTGCCAGGGGTCAGTTCGGTCAGCAGGATGCCGTCTGCCAATTCACGCACACCACTTTTGGATTTCTCACTGGCTAAAAATTGTTGCTCGGCAGCGAGTGCCTTTTCACTTTGTGGTGCTCGATTGTCCGGCGCGTTTTGTGCTTCGTGCTGGGCAAGGATCTGTTCGATGCGTGTGTCGTCCAGGGCCAGTGGCTTACCTTGATAGGCCTGTTTGAGTCCGTCGATCAGCGCCTCTACCTGCAACCCAGGCATCTCCTGGCGCAGGCGCTCACCCAGGCTCGCGCCCAGGCTGTAGGCCAGGTCGTGGTCATCTTTGGAGGGGGATTTCTCGCTTGCGTTGGCCACGCAAAGCACCACGCTCAACACTAAAAAAAGGTAACGCGACATGGGCGTTCTCCAGCCGAAAGTGCGATGGATTATGCCAGTGTGAATGCTTAAAAAGTGGCGTGGATTTTCGTTATATCAATAAGAATTTTCGTGCGGTGCAACGCAAGCCAATCGATACTGTCAACATGCCCTAGCGGCGGTAAGAGCAGAGGGCTAGTATGAGCCGCACCCACGTCAGCCAGGAGGTAAACCATGTCGGCCAAACAGAAGCCTGTAAATACCCCGTTGCATTTGCTCCAACAACTTTCGGGCAGCCTGCTCGAACATTTGGAAAGCGCCTGTTCACAAGCCTTGGCTGATGCTGAGAAGTTGCTCGCCAAGCTTGAAAAACAACGCGGCAAAGCTCAGGAAAAACTGCACAAATCCCGCACCAAACTGCAAGGCGCAGCGACCGCTGGCAAAGCCAAGGCACAAGCCAAGGCCAAGGACGCCGTCAAAGAACTTGAGGACTTGCTCGACGCCCTCAAGGATCGTCAATCCGAAACCCGCACCTACATTTCCCAACTCAAGCGTGATGCTTCCGAGAGCCTGAAATTGGCCCAGGGTGTTGGTCGTGTGAAGGAAGCTGTAGGCAAAGTGCTGAGCACCCGTGCTCCGGCTAAAGCTGTTGCAGCCAGCGCGGCGAAAAAACCAGCCAGCAAGGCCGTCGCTGCCAAGGCACCTGCAAAAGCTGCGGCCAAGCCTGCGGCAAAAGCACCGGCTAAATCGGCTGCCAAACCAGCGGCTAAAACTGCTGCTGCAAAACCAGCTGCCAAGCCAGCTGCTAAAACCGCTGCTGCAAAACCAGCTGCCAAACCAGCCGCTAAAACCGCTGCTGCAAAACCAGCTGCCAAGCCAGCCGCTAAAACCGCTGCTGCAAAACCAGCTGCCAAGCCAGCCGCTAAAACCGCTGCTGCAAAACCAGCCGCCAAGCCAGCTGCTAAAACCGCTGCTGCAAAACCAGCTGCCAAGCCAGCGGCTAAAACCGCTGCTGCGAAACCAGCCGCGAAGCCAGCTGCTAAAACCGCTGCTGCGAAACCAGCTGCGAAGCCAGCCGCTAAACCCGCTGCTGCAAAACCAGCCGCGAAGCCAGCTGCTAAAACTGCTGCTGCAAAACCAGCTGCGAAGCCAGCCGCTAAACCTGCTGCTGCAAAACCAGCTGCCAAGCCAGCCGCTAAAACTGCTGCTGCAAAACCAGCTGCGAAGCCAGCCGCTAAACCTGCTGCTGCAAAACCAGCCGCGAAGCCGGCCGCTAAACCTGCTGCTGCGAAACCAGCTGCCAAGCCGGCCGCCAAACCTGCTGCTGCCAAACCAGCCGCCAAGCCAGCACCAGCCAAACCAGCTACTCCAGCTGCGAAGCCTGCGACCCCGGCTGCACCTGCTGCCAGCACCACAGCGCCAACCGCTCCGGCCAGCAGCACGCCTGCACCGGCAGCGCCAAGCGTCACCCCAACCAGCGCTTCCTAAGTGCCGGTAACCGCGGCGCGCAGCTGATGCAGCGCGTCGTGGTCAAGGTTGGCGGCTTCGGCCGCCAGTCCTTCAACCCATGCTTGATGATTCACCTCGGCCATCGGCCAACGCTGCGCCACACCTTCCAGGCGTGATAGCAGCAGCCTTTCTGCATCCAATTCCAAAGCCTTGACCCGCTCCCGTAACGCTCCCAGCTCAGCATCCTGCTGCGCCATGGCCCGCCATCGCGTGCGTACTTGCCGCAGCGGTTCAACCACCTCCGCCTGCCACGGCCCGGCGATCTGCCGCAGTGCCTGCAAGCGCGACGTTTCCGGCGCCACACCCCGCTGCTCCAGCCACAACCCGCACAACACCAGGCACACATCAGCCCCTTGCGCCTGCAAGCGCAGGCACGCGTCCTCGACGCCCGAGCGGGCGTAGGTCGAGAGGGCAAAGCTCCACAGGTCAGCGCACATATTCACACCCAAGCCAGCGGCCAACGAAGCTGGTAGACTCCGCCGCCATTATGATCCGACTTCAAAGCCTAACATTACAGCGTGGCCCGCAACGTCTTCTCGAAGACGCCGAGCTGACCCTGCACGCCGGTCACAAAGCCGGCCTGATCGGTGCCAACGGCGCCGGCAAATCCACGTTGTTCGCCTTGCTGCTGGGTGAGCTGACTCCCGACTCCGGGGATTGTCTGCTGCCGGCCGACTGGCGCATCGCCCATATGCGCCAGGAGATCGACACCCTCGACCGCATTGCGATCGACTACGTGCTCGATGGCGACCTGCGCCTGCGCCAGGTGCAACACGACCTCGCCGAGGCCGAGAAAGCCCAGGACGGCGCCGCACAGGCCCGCCTGCACTCGGAACTGGATAGCGCCGACGGCTACACCGCCGACGCGCGTGCGCGCAAGATGCTTGCCGGCCTTGGCTTTACCAACGAACAGATGGACCGCCCGGTCGCCGACTTCTCCGGTGGCTGGCGCATGCGCCTGAACCTGGCCCAGGCGCTGATGTGCCCCTCGGACCTGTTGCTGCTCGATGAACCGACCAACCACCTGGACCTCGATGCGATCCTGTGGCTGGAAGACTTCCTGAAAAGCTACCCGGGCACCTTGCTGCTGATTTCCCACGACCGGGATTTCCTCGACGCCGTGGTGGACAACATTGCCCACGTCGACCAGAAGAAAATCACCCTGTACCGCGGCGGCTACAGCGCCTTCGAACGCGCCCGTGCCGAACGCCTGGCCCAGCAACAGCAGGCCTACGAGAAGCAGCAGGCGCAGCGCGCGCACATGGAAAGCTACATCGCCCGGTTCAAGGCCCAGGCCACCAAGGCCCGTCAGGCCCAGAGCCGGATCAAGGCCCTGGAGCGCATGGAAGAACTGTCGGCGGCCCACGTCGATTCACCGTTCGACTTTGTGTTCCGCGAATCGGTGAAAATCTCCAGCCCGCTGCTGGACCTTTCCGATGCCCGCCTGGGCTATGGCGACAAGACCATCCTCGAGAAGGTCAAGTTGCAGCTCACCCCTGGCGCGCGGATCGGCCTGCTCGGCCCCAACGGCGCGGGCAAGTCGACCTTGATCAAAAACCTCTCGGGCGAATTGCAGCCCCTGGCCGGTCGCCTGGTGCGCGGTGAGAACCTGGTGGTGGGCTACTTCGCCCAGCACCAGCTGGATTCCCTCGACGCCAAGGCCAGCCCGCTGCTGCACCTGCAGCGCCTGGCGCCGACCGAACGCGAACAGACCCTGCGGGACTTCCTCGGTGGTTTCGACTTCCGTGGTGCGCGCATTGACGAGCCGGTGCTGAATTTCTCCGGTGGCGAAAAGGCCCGCCTGGCCCTGGCCCTGATCGCCTGGGACCGGCCAAACCTGTTGCTGCTCGACGAACCGACCAACCACCTCGACCTGGAAATGCGCCTGGCGTTGACCATGGCCCTGCAGGAATTCAGCGGCGCGGTACTGGTGGTGTCTCACGATCGCCACCTGCTCAAGAGCACCACGGATAACTTCCTGCTGGTGGCTGATGGCAAGGTCGAGGAATTCGACGGCGACCTGGAAGACTATGCCCGTTGGCTGTCGGACTACCGCCTGCGCAACGCGCCGGTCAGCAACACGCCGGTCAACCCGGACAAGACCGACAAGAAGGCCCAGCGCCAGGCCGCGGCTGCATTGCGTCAGCAACTGGCCCCGCACAAGCGTGAAGCGGACAAGCTGGAAGCCGAATTGGGCAAGATCCACGAGAAGCTGGCGAAGATCGAAACCAGCCTGGGTGACAGCGCCGTCTACGAGCCGGCCCGCAAGGATGAATTGCGCGACCTGCTGGCCGAACAGGCCAAGCTCAAGGTACGTGAAGCGCAGTTGGAGGAGACCTGGATGGAAGCCCTCGAACTGCTGGAATCCTTGCAAGCGGAGCTGGAGGCGCTGTCCTGATGGAAGCGCTGCAACTGCCGCTGCCGGCCCAATGGATCGCGCCGATCTGGGTGGCCGTACAGATTCTGCTGATCCTGCTGGCCGGCTATCTCGCCCAGCGTTTCGTCGCCAAATGCCTGAACCGCCTGGGGGAACGTTATCCGTTCCCGCCGCAGTTGCTGATGCCGCTGCGCGGCGGCCTGCGCTGGCTGATCATGGGCAGCGCGCTGATCTTCGTGCTGGAGCGCCTGGGCGTCTCTGCCACGGTGTTGTGGACGGCGTTGTCGGGTTTTGTGGCGGTGGCCGCGGTGGCGTTCTTCGCCATGTGGTCGGTGTTGTCCAACCTGCTGTGCGCCATCCTGATCTTCACCGTCGGGCCGTTCCGCCTGGGCGATGTGGTCGAGTTGGTGGACACCGTCGACAAGCCCGGCGTCAAAGGCCGGGTGGTGGCGATCAACCTGCTCTACACCACGCTGATCGAAGTGGAAGAGGCCGGAACCGGCAGTGTCATGGTGCAAGTGCCCAACAGCCTGTTCTTCCAGCGCTCGGTGCGCCGTTGGCGCGGCAGCGACGTGCTGCCTTAACCTGTGGCGAGGGAGCTTGCTCCCGCTGGGCTGCGTAGCAGCCCCAAAAAAAGCCGGGAGCGCTACGCACTCCAGCGGGAGCAAGCTCCCTCGCCACAGCAAGCCCCCTCGCCACAAAGGCGCACCCCAAAATTTTTCTAGCCATTTCTCAGCCGGCAGCGTTAGTTTAGAAACATTCAGCAAACTAAGCTCTGAGGTGTGTAATGGCGCTCGACACATGGCTGGCCTTTTTCCTGGCCAGTTGGATCATCAGTCTTTCCCCTGGCGCCGGTGCCATTGCGTCGATGTCCAGCGGCCTGCAATACGGTTTCCTGCGCGGTTACTGGAACGCCCTGGGCCTGCAATTGGGCCTGGCGATGCAGATTGCCGTGGTCGCCGGTGGCCTGGGGGCGATTCTTGCCGCATCCTCCACCGCGTTTTATGCGATCAAATGGTTTGGCGTAGCGTACCTGGTGTACCTGGCCATCAAGCAATGGCGCGCGCTGCCAACCGACCTGAGCGATGACGCGGCGATTCGCCCGATCGGCAAGCCGATGGCGATGATGTTCCGCGGGTTCCTGGTCAACGCCAGCAACCCCAAGGCCCTGGTGTTCATGCTGGCGGTGCTGCCGCAGTTCGTGAACCCGCAGGCGCCGCTGCTGAACCAATACCTGATCCTGGGCGCGACCATGATCTGCGTGGACATGATCGTGATGGCCGGCTACACCGGGCTCGCCTCGAAAGTGTTGCGCCTGTTGCGCACACCGAAGCAGCAGAAGCGCATGAACCGTACGTTTGCCGGGTTGTTTGTTGGTGCGGCGGGCTTTCTCGCAAGTCTGCATCGCGCAACGGCGTAACTGACGAAACCGGATCAAAAAATGTGGGAGCGGGCTTGCTCGCGAATGCGCAGTGTCAGTCACCAGATGTATTGACTGACCCACCGCATTCGCGAGCAAGCCCGCTCCCACATTGGTTTTATGTCGGTAGCGGGATTTTCGTTCAGCGCAGGATCTTCGGCGCTTCATCCCGTGGCAGGTTATTGCGCAATGCAGGCTGTCCAGGTGCTTCCTGATAACCACCGCCGAGTTGTTCGGCCAACTGCCGCGCCACATCCTCGCCCAACGCCTTCGACACTTCCCGCACCACGCGAGGCCGGTTCAGGCTCACGCGCACGTCACGGTTGTTCACCAGCTTGGTGTCCTGGCCTTCGCCCATGGCGGTAAACGCCGAGGTGATCTCAAAGGTGCGGGTGTTGATCAGGCTGAAATCCGCCACCAGCGTCAGGCCCAGCACCGCCGAGTAGCTGTTGGTGTGGTCCAGCGCGTTGATGTCCTGGGTGAAGTCGATGTCCGACAAGGTGCCGAACAGCACGTAGTCCGCACCCTTGAAGTTACCGGCCTTGATCCGCTTGATCACGTCATACACATCGCCCTTGGCGTCCGCGGTGTAAGGCGTGCCCTGCACCAGCTGGAACTGCCGCGACTTGAGGATTTCCCCCTTGATGTCGCCGCTGAACTTGCGCAGCTCGGTCTGCTCGATGTAGCTGGCACGACTTTCGTATTCGCTGTAGCTCGAGGCGCCGCTGGCGTTGTAGGCGCTGGCCTGGAAATTATTGCTGGCCGCGACCTGGTGGATGTACTCCTCCACGCGAGCCTCGTAGGCCAGGTCGGTTACCGCGATCTTCGGTGCGGCCGAGGCGCCAAAGGCGCACAGCAGGCCGATCATGCCGATCCATGCACGCATTGCTTAGCGCTCCGTGGTCTTGCGGATTTCTTTTTCGTCCATCCATTCGGCCAGGCCGCTTTCGACGTCGACCAGTTGCAGGCTGAACTTGTAGAACACGTCCTTGTAGTCCGAGCTGCGCTTGACGATGGAGCTGATGGAGCCTTCCAGGCGGTACTTGGCGGCGACCATGTTGCCGGTCTTGCTGACGGTCGACTTCTTATACAGGCCGCTCTGGTTCTGCAGCTTCAGCTGGTCGACCTGGCTTTGCATGTCAGTGTTGTCGCTGGCGAAGCGGGCGGTGCCGGTCTTCATCAGCTGGGTCTTGATCGACGTGGTGATCTCGCGGGTATCGATGTACTCGCTGGTCTTGTTCTTCACGTCATACACCTGCACCACCGGGCGGCCTTGCAGGATGCCGGACTGGGCCAGGGAGCGGGTCATGCTTTCGGCGATCATCTGCAGGTCGGTGGAGCCGAACTCGTTGGTCACCAGTTCCACGGCCTTGCTGTCGCCGTAGCTGATGTTTTTACCGCCCAGGACTGGCGAGGTGTTGGCGCAGCCGCTGGCCAGGACGGCCACCACGGCGAGGAACGAGAAGCGTGCAAACATGGGGATGTCTCTCTGAAACTGAATGAGTGGGTGGATCAAGGCGTCTTCACTTCAAGGCGGAAGTCGGCAGCCTGGGGCAGGTTGGCGATGGCCGGAAGGAAGGTCGCCTGGTTTGCGTAGAGGTTCAGCACCTTCCAGGTCTCTTCATCACCCACCGGGAAACCGTCGGCACCCAGCCAGGCGAAGCGGTAATACATCATCTGGTTGCTGCTGGTGATGTTGCTCAACTGCACCTTGGCGGTCAGGAAACCGTTTTCCCGGGCGACACGGATGGCGCCGACGGCGATGCCCTTGAACTTGCCCATCACCACGATCTTGCTCGCGGCGCTTCCGGGTTCCGGCGGTGGCGGGGTGGCGCAACCGGCCAGCAGGACCAGCGCCAGGGCGCCGAGGATGAAATGACGCATAGCGTGCTCCTTAAGGTTGTTTGAGAGTGGCGACGGCCTGGGGCGGATTGTTCTGCACCACTTGGGCTGCAAGACCGCCGGCGAAGACCTGGTTGCCGACCACGCGCAGGGTGATCACCTGGTAGCGTTGATCGGCCTTGACCGTCACCAGCGTGCCGCCCAGGGCGTTGGGCAGGCTGACCTGATGCTCGCCGTGCTTGAGGCGCAGGCGTGTCACCTGGGTCATGTCCGGCAGGGTGCGCCAGGTGCGGGTGTCGGCGCCTTCGGTGACGGCCGAGGCAATACCGAGTACCAGGCCCGCCATCGGGTTGGTCTTGTTCAGGTTGTTCTGGGTGATGCCGCGAGTGACGGCGCGCACGGTGGTGCGCAGGATGATCCCCGGCATGTCATCCCGCAGGGCGCGGCGGGACATGGCGGTGGTGCTGTTGAGGGCAGTGAGGTTCTGTTGCCGGCCGTCGACACCGATCTGGGCGAAGGGCGCGGTCGAGGTGTCGGGCTTGATCACCGGGAACGACAGTGGCGTGATCACCAGGTGGCCGTCGATGGGGATCGGCAACGGCAGGCGAATCGAGTCGCGGGCCGGCGCCAGGCCGCTTTGCACCACGATCAGCACGTCAGTCTCGTCCGCACCGACCTTGGATTTGTCCAGGTCGAGCAGGGCCTGTTCCAGCAGTGGTGTGTTGGGGCGCAGTTCGGCGGCCTTGCGATAACCCGGTGCGGCCAGGTCTTTTTCGCCCAGGGCTTCGTAGACGAAGCCGGCCAGATAGTGGCTGAACGCGCTCTGGTAGCTGTTCTTCAGGCCTACCACTTCAGGGGCGTTGAGGCTTTCCACCGGGTAGCCGCGCAGGTCCTTGAACTGGGTTGCGATGCCCTGGCGCTCGGCCTCGTTTTCGCTCTTGAGGTATTCCTTGTCCCGCAGGGCCGCAATCACCGCTTCGCGTTCGTGGGTCTTCTTGATCTCGGTGCGGGCACCGTCGAAGTCATTCAGCGCCAGCAGGTTGAGGGCCATCTGGGTGGTCAGCATGACCTTTTCGTAGTCGTAGCCTTCGTAACGGCGGACCTTGTCATTGACCAGGAAGGAGCCGAACTGCGCGAGGTACTTGTCGGTGTCGAACTTGACCGACTCTTCCCACTTGTAGACTTGCAGGTCGGCGCTGCGCCAGGCGACCTGGCTGCCGGTCAGGTCGCCCTTGGCGCGCAGCAACTCACCCTTTTCGAAGTAGTAGAGAAGGTCCTTGTCGTCGCCGGTGTTGTTCTTCTCAAGCAGCGTCAGCGCGGCGTCGACGTTGCCGGTGGCCAACTGCTGATTGGTGGCTTGCAGCTCGGTGTCGTAGCTGCGAAACATCGAACAACCGGACAGCAAGGTCACTGCCGCGAGCGCGAGCGAGGTAAAGGCGCGAGATGCCATCGAAGAGCTTCTTCCCTGAACGTAATCGGCCGAATGTGCTGGTCGGGCCGAATCACCAATGGCAGGAAGGCGTTGCGATCCGGCCAATTCCTCATAAAAAGAGGAGCTGAAATGCCATTTCGAAATAACGAAGGCGCGGCATTATAAGCTGCATTACTGGCAAAACAATGGCCTTTTGGATCCGATTTTTAGCTCGGATGCCACTACCTAAGTGTCGTTATCCCCATCCCCGAATCACTAACGCCTTGAGTCAAACCCCTTAAGGTTTGACAATGTGTTACTTCGTATTTCCCTTTGAGATCCATTCATGATTGCCCCCTTCCGTTTTCTTGCCTGGCTGGTGCTGCCGGCGTTGATGTCGTGCAGTTTCAACCTGCTGGCTGCAACTGCCGAGGGCGCGCCCCAAGCCCTGCATTTACTGGACTACATCGGTGCGGACTACCCCCCGACAGTGGAGGCGGGCAAGGTTATCGATGATTCCGAATACCGTGAACAGGTAGAGTTTCTCGGGGTGTTGCAGGGGCTGGTGGCCGATCTACCGGAAAAGCCCGAGCGCGCCGAACTGATCAAAGGCGTGGATGAACTGCTGGCCGCCGTAACGGCCCATCAGGACGGCGCGGTGGTTGCGCACCAGGCCCGGCAATTGGGCGCCAAGTTGGCAGTGGCCTATGAAGTCAGCCAGGCCCCGGCCATTACCCCCGATCCGACGCGCGGTGCGCCGCTGTACGCGCAGAACTGCTCGGTGTGCCACGGCGCCACAGGCGCCGGCGATGGCCCCGCAAGCGTGGGCATGACGCCGCCGCCCGCCAACCTGCGGGACGCTGCACGCCTCGATCGCTTGAGCCTCTACGCGATCTACAACACCCTGGGTCTGGGCGTGGAAGGCACCGACATGCCGTCGTTTGCCGATCAACTGGACGACCGCCAGCGCTGGGACCTGGCGACCTATATCGCCGGCTTCACCGCCGACCCGGCTGCCGCGAACAGTGAAAAGTCCTTCAACCTCGCCGACCTCGCGCGCCAGACCCCCAGCGAAGTGCTGGCTGCCGAAGGCCCAGGCGCAGTTGCCACCTTCCGCGCCCAGCGCGCCCAACCGCCGCAGGTCAAGCGTGGCCCGGCGCAGTTGCTTGATTACACCGCGGCCACCCTCGACAAAAGCCTCGCCGCGTTCCGCAATGGCGAGCACGAGCAAGCCTACGACCTGTCGGTAGCGGCTTACCTGGAAGGTTTCGAGCTGGTTGAAAGCTCCCTCGATAACGTTGATGCCAACGTGCGCAAGGACACCGAAAAGGCCCTGATGGCCTACCGGCAATCATTGCAGGACGGCTTGCCGATCGAGCAAGTGCAGCAGCGCCTGGATGTGGCCAAGGGCAAGCTCACCGAGTCCGCTGGCCTGCTGGGCAGCGATGGCTTGAGCTGGTCCCTGAGCTACATCTCCGGTTTGCTGATCCTGCTGCGCGAAGGCCTGGAAGCGATCCTGGTGCTGGCGGCGATTCTCGCGTTCCTGCGTAACACCGGCCAGCAATCGGCGGTGCGCAGCGTCAACGTCGGCTGGGGCCTGGCGCTGTTGGCCGGCTTGGCGACGTGGGCGTTGGCGGCTTATGTGATCGACGTCAGCGGCGCCCAGCGCGAGTTGCTGGAAGGCTGCACGGCGCTGTTTGCCAGCGTGATGGTGCTGTGGCTCGGGGTGTGGATGCACGACCGCCGTCACGCGGCCGCCTGGCAGGACTACATCAAGAGCAGCCTGGTAGGCGGTGGCGGGCGCTTCGGTTTTGCGATGCTGGCGTTCTTCTCGGTGTACCGCGAGCTGTTCGAAGTGATCCTGTTCTACGAAACCCTGTGGTTGCAGGCCGGCCCTGCCGGGCACAACGCGGTATTGGCCGGTGGCGCCACGGCGCTGGTGCTGTTGGTGGGCCTGGCCTGGGTGATTCTGCGGGGCTCGGCGAAACTGCCGCTGGCGCTGTTCTTCGGCATAAACGCGGCGTTGCTGTGCGCGCTGTCGGTGGTATTCGCCGGGCATGGCGTCAAGGCGTTGCAGGAAGCCGGGATCTTCGGCACCCGGCCGGTCGCGTTCTTTGACTTCGACTGGCTGGGCATTCACGCCGATGCCTATTCCCTGAGCGCCCAGGCTGTGGCGATCCTGGCGATTGTGGTGCTGTACGGTCGCAGCCGGCTCGCTGAAAAGCGCCGGGTGGTGGCTTAACCATGCGCGTGTGGATCGATGCAGACGCCTGCCCCCGGGCGGCCAAGGATCAGGTGGTGAAGTTCGCCCTCAAGCGCCAGTTCGAAGTGGTGCTGGTGGCCGGGCAGAGCCAGATCAAGCCGAGCTTCTCGTGCGTGAAGTTGATCGTGGTGCCCAGCGGCCCGGACGCGGCCGATGACTACCTGGTGGAGCACGCCGTGCCCGGTGACCTGGTGATCTGCAGCGATGTGCCGTTGGCCGACCGCTTGGTGAAGAATGGCGTGGCTGCGCTCGACCCACGAGGCAAGGAGTTCAGCCCGCAGAACATGAGCGAGCGGCTGGCGGTGCGTAACCTGTTCACCGATCTGCGGGAGCAGGGGCAGATGGGCGGTGGCCCGCCGCCCCATGGGGACAAGGACAAGCAGGCGTTTGCCAATTCGCTGGATCGGATTCTGACCCGGCTGATGAAGGCCTAATCGTTCTCGTGGGTGAGTTCCAGCACCCGGTCCACCAGCTTGTTGATGCCTGACGCCACTTCGCTGATGCGTTTGCCCAGCATGTAGGCCGGGGTACTCACCAGCTTGCGCGCCTTGTCTTCGACGATGTCGTCGACCGCGCATTCCTGGTGGGTGGCGCCCATCTTGTCCATGGCGGCTGCGGTGTCGGCGTCATTGCCGATGGTGCAGGTCACGCCTGGGCCATAGATCTTCGCTGCCAGCGCCGGCGAGATGCAGATCAGCCCGACGGGCTTGCCCGCTTCGGCAAACGCCTCGGCCAGTTCCAGCACCTGCGGGTTGACGCTGCACCCGGCGCCTTCCACGGCAAAGTTCGACAGGTTCTTCGCCGCGCCAAACCCCCCGGGCACGATCAGTGCGTCGAAATCCTCGGCGTTGGCCTCACGAATGTCCTTCACCTCGCCACGGGCAATACGCGCGGACTCCACCAGCACATTGCGCGACTCGGGCATCTCCTCGCCCGTCAGGTGGTTGATCACATGCAACTGGGCAATGTTCGGCGCAAAACACTGCACCTCGGCGCCGCGCTGGTCCAGGCGCAGCAGGGTGATCACGCTTTCATGAACCTCAGCCCCGTCGTACACGCCACAGCCGGAAAGGATCACTGCAATCTTTTTGCTCATGGGCATTTCTCCTGATTCATGGCGTTAAATGTCTACTCATTTGTCACTCATTGCCAATGGGATATCCAGCCGCTACACCTACTCTAGATGTAACAATAATTGACCGGACTTGCCCATGGACTTCGTCCCTTACGCGGTACCGTTTTTCATTGCCTTGATCGTGGTCGAGCTGCTGGCCGACTACCGGCGCGGCCAACGCAACTACCGGGTGGCGGACGCCATCAACAGCCTCAGCACCGGCGTGCTGTCCACCACCACGGGGCTGCTGACCAAAGGGGTGGGCATCCTCACCTATGCCTTCGCCCTCAAGCACCTGGCGATCATTGAGCTGTCGGCCCAAAGCGTCTGGACCTGGGTGTTCGCCTTTGTGTTCTATGACTTCTGCTACTACTGGCTGCATCGCATGGGCCATGAGCGCAACATCCTCTGGGCCGCGCATTCCGTGCATCACCAGAGCGAGGACTACAATCTCAGCACCGCCTTGCGCCAGACCAGCACCGGCTTCCTGCTGAGCTGGATCTTCTACTTGCCGCTGGCCGTGTTGGGCGTGCCGCTGGTGGTGTTTATCAGCGTGGCGTCCCTCAACCTGCTGTATCAATTCTGGGTGCATACGCGGCATGTGCCGAAGCTCGGCTGGTACGAGTGGTTCTTCGTCACGCCATCCAATCATCGGGCCCACCATGCACAGAACGCTCTCTACATGGATCGCAACTACGGCGGGGTGTTCATTATTTGGGACCGCCTGTTTGGCTCCTTCCAGGAAGAAGACGATAACGAGCCGGTAATCTTTGGCGTGACCACGCCCTTGGCCAGCTGGAACCCGCTGTGGGCCAACCTGCAGTTTTATGCGCAGCTGTGGAGTGATGCACGGCGCACCGAAAGTGGGTGGGACAAGCTGCGGATCTGGTTCATGCGCACCGGTTGGCGCCCGGCGGATGTGGCGGCAAAGTACCCGATGGCCAAGCCGGACTTGAGCCAGTTCCGCAAGTTCGAGGTGCCGCTGGATGGGCGCCAACAGATTTACATCGCGCTGCAGTTTGCCGCGTACGTGGGTTTTGGCAGCTACCTGATGAATTTCGGCGAGGGCTTGCCGACCGCTGCCCTGGTGTTGGGCTGGAGCGCGATGGCATTGGGGTTGTTCACCCTGGGGGTGGCGCTGGAGAATCGCCCGTGGGCGTTGAAGGCTGAGCTGGTGCGCCTGGCACTGAATGTGCCGCTGGTTTGGCTGGCGCCGCTGGTGGGGCTGTGGCCGGCCAGCGCGTTGGGCTGGCTGGGCCTGGTCAGTTACAGCTTGCTCAGCGGCATCGGCCTCTACTGTTGCAGAGACCGGCTTACTCGACTGGCGTCGTAGGCTTTTCGGCTTTTTCAGGTTCGCCGGCCGCCAGGCGAACCTTCTCGGCGGCACAGGCTTCGCGGGTCAGGCGGGCGTTCTTGACGCGCCGGCGAATCCACAAGCCCAGGCCCAGCACCAGCAGTGCGCCCAGCACCCACAGCTCGTATTTCTTGACGCTGCCCAGCATGCCTTCCAGTACCGCGCCGAAATGGTAAGCCGCAGCCCCCAGCGCTGCGGCCCACACGGCGGCGCCAATCCCGTTGAGCAACAGGTAGCGGCCCGGCGGATAGCCCGACAAACCAATGGCCACAGGCATCACCGTGCGCAAACCGTAGACAAACCGGAAGCTCAGCACCCAGATGTCCGGGTGCTTGCGAATATGCTCCAGGGCCTTGTCGCCCAGCAGTTGCCAGCGCGGCTTGCGCGCCAACAGTTTGCGGCCGTGCTTGCGTCCCAGGAAGTACCACAACTGGTCGCCGGCGTAGCTGCCGAAAAAGGCAACGACCACCACCAGGTTGATATCCATGTATCCACGGAACGCCAGGAAGCCTGCGAGAACCAGGATGGTTTCGCCTTCGAAGAAGGTGCCTAGGAACAGCGCAAAGTAGCCGAAGTCATGCAGAAATTGTTGAAGCATGGTCTGGGTGCTGGCGAAATGAACGCGCAGCCTACGCCTTCGTGAACATTCATGAAAGTATCGAGATGTGTCACGAAGTGAACAATTCCTACATAAACGACGAATGCGACTACAGGTCGCACGCCGGTTGCCTTACGGCGCATGAGCTAACCACAACTGTAATTCCTTCGTCATAATGGCCGCTTATAACTGTCACGCTCGCCCGTCAAGCCGGGCTCAGGAGTCTGCCGTGAGCTTTACCCCCGCCAACCGCCTGTTTCCCGCCACTCGTCTGCGTCGCAACCGTCGTGATGATTTTTCCCGGCGCCTGGTGCGTGAAAACGTGCTGACGGTGAATGATCTGATCCTGCCGGTGTTTGTGCTGGACGGTGAAAATCGTCGGGAAGCGGTGGCGTCGATGCCGGGCGTGGAGCGCTTGACCATTGATTTGCTGCTCGAAGAGGCCGCGAGCTGGGTTGAACTGGGGATTCCGGCGCTGGCGCTGTTCCCGGTCACGCCGTCCGGGCTCAAGTCCCTGGACGCCGCCGAAGCCTGGAACCCCGACGGCATCGCCCAGCGCGCCACCCGCGCCTTGCGTGAACGCTTTCCGGAACTGGGGGTGATTACCGATGTGGCGCTGGACCCGTTCACCACCCACGGGCAGGATGGCATTCTCGACGAAGAAGGCTATGTTCAGAACGACATCACCGTTGATGCGCTGGTAAAACAGGCCTTGTCCCACGCCGCAGCGGGCGCCCAGGTGGTGGCCCCCTCGGACATGATGGACGGTCGCATCCAGGCGATTCGCGAAGCCCTGGAACTGGCCGGACACGTCAACGTGCGCATCATGGCCTACTCGGCCAAGTACGCCAGCGCCTATTACGGCCCGTTCCGCGATGCGGTGGGTTCGGCGCTGAACCTGGGCAAGGCCAACAAGGCCTCGTACCAGATGGACCCGGCCAACAGCCACGAAGCCCTGCACGAAGTGGCCGCGGACCTGGCCGAAGGCGCCGACATGGTGATGGTCAAGCCCGGGATGCCGTACCTCGACATCCTTTATCGGGTCAAAGAGGAATTCAAGGTGCCGACCTTTGTCTATCAGGTCAGCGGTGAATACGCCATGCACATGGCCGCGATCCAGAATGGTTGGTTGAGTGAAGGGGTGATCCTTGAATCCCTGACTGCCTTTAAACGCGCGGGTGCCGATGGCATCCTGACTTACTTCGCCGCCCGCGCTGCCCAATTGCTTAGAGAGCAACACTAGCCCTCACAGGAACACTCGATGAATACCGAAGGACTCACAGAAGTTGCCGTAAAAGACGCTCACCCGGTGGTCGAACAAGCTACCGAGACCCCGCCGGAGCTGGAGCCGGCCCCGCCTGCCGTGGTGGCCGAAGCGCCCGCTGCCGCGCCGGTACCGGTGGTTGCGGTTACCAACCTGGATGACAGCAGCCTGTACATCCATCGCGAGCTGTCACAACTGCAATTCAACATCCGCGTGCTGGAACAGGCACTGGATGAGTCCTATCCGTTGCTGGAGCGGCTGAAATTCCTGCTGATCTTCTCCAGCAACCTGGACGAGTTCTTCGAGATCCGTGTCGCCGGCCTGAAGAAGCAGATCACGTTCGCCCGTGAACAAGCCGGTGCCGACGGCCTGCAACCGCATCAGGCCCTGGCCCGCATCAGCGAGCTGGTACACGGCCACGTGGACCGCCAATACGCGATCCTCAATGACATCCTCCTGCCGGAACTGGAAAAGCATCACGTGCGCTTCATCCGGCGCCGTCACTGGACCACCAAGATCAAGACCTGGGTGCGCCGCTACTTCCGCGACGAAATCTCGCCGATCATCACCCCCATCGGCCTCGACCCGACGCACCCGTTCCCGCTGCTGGTGAACAAGAGCCTGAACTTCATCGTCGAGCTGGAAGGTATCGATGCCTTCGGTCGCGACTCGGGCCTTGCGATCATTCCGGCACCGCGCCTGTTGCCACGGATCATCAAGGTACCGGAAGAGGTGGGGGGCGCTGGCGATAACTATGTATTCCTTTCGTCGATGATCCACGCCCACGCCGATGACCTGTTCCAGGGCATGAAGGTCAAGGGCTGCTACCAGTTCCGCCTGACCCGTAACGCCGACCTGGCGCTGGACTCCGAAGACGTCGAAGACTTGGCCCGCGCCCTGCGCGGCGAGCTGTTCTCCCGTCGCTACGGTGATGCGGTGCGCCTGGAAGTGGCGGACACCTGCCCGAAACACCTGTCCGACTACCTGCTCAAGCAGTTCAACCTGAGTGAGACCGAGCTGTACCAGGTCAATGGCCCGGTGAACCTGACGCGTCTGTTCAGCATTACTGGCCTGGACAGCCACCCGGAGCTGCAATACACGCCGTTCACCCCGCAGATCCCGAAACTGCTGCAAAACAGCGAGAACATCTTCAGTGTGGTGAGCAAGCAGGACATTCTGCTGCTGCACCCGTTCGAGTCCTTCACCCCGGTGGTCGACCTGCTGCGCCAGGCCGCCAAGGACCCGCACGTGCTGGCTGTGCGCCAAACCCTGTACCGCTCCGGCGCCAACTCCGAAATCGTCGATGCGCTGGTAGACGCCGCGCGTAACGGCAAGGAAGTGACGGCGGTGATTGAACTGCGGGCTCGGTTCGACGAAGAGTCCAACCTGCAACTGGCCAGCCGCCTGCAGGCGGCCGGTGCGGTGGTGATCTACGGCGTGGTCGGCTTCAAGACCCACGCCAAGATGATGCTGATCCTGCGCCGCGAAGCCGGTGAGATCGTGCGCTACGCCCACTTGGGCACCGGCAACTACCACGCCGGCAACGCCAAGCTCTACACCGACTACAGCCTCCTGACCTCCGACGATGCCTTGTGTGAAGACGTCGGCAAGCTGTTCAGCCAGTTGATCGGCATGGGCAAGACCCTGCGCATGAAGAAACTG
This sequence comes from Pseudomonas sp. NPDC087814, assembly GCF_044742865.1. Lineage (NCBI taxonomy): Bacteria > Pseudomonadati > Pseudomonadota > Gammaproteobacteria > Pseudomonadales > Pseudomonadaceae > Pseudomonas > Pseudomonas sp. NPDC087814. The sequence goes on from NZ_JBIUVK010000013.1 coordinate 83,109, forward strand.
CTGCACGCGCCGTTCACCCTGAAGAAGGGCATGCTCGACATGATTGCCCGCGAGACCCAGTTCGCCCTCGAAGGCAAGCCGGCGCACATCATCGCCAAGTTCAACTCGCTGACCGATCCGAAGATCATCCGCGCGCTGTACAAGGCCAGCCAGTCGGGTGTGCGTATCGATTTGGTGGTGCGTGGCATGTGCTGCCTGCGGCCGGGCATCGCCGGGGTCTCCCATAACATCCACGTGCGTTCGATCATCGGGCGCTTCCTGGAGCACACTCGGGTGTTCTACTTCCTCAATGGCGGCGAGGAGCAGATGTTCCTCTCCAGTGCCGACTGGATGGAGCGCAACCTCGACAAACGCGTGGAGACCTGCTTCCCGGTGGAAGGCAAGAAACTGATCATGCGGGTCAAGAAGGAGCTGGAAAGTTATCTCACCGATAACACCCACAGCTGGAGCCTGCAGTCGGACGGGCGCTACGTGCGCAACACCCCGACCGGCAACCAGAACCCGCGCAGCGCCCAGGCGACGTTGCTGGAGAAGCTGGGCAGCCCGATTCTGACGGTGAACTAAAAACCGACGCGGTCAAAAATGTGGGAGCGGGCTTGCTCGCGAAAGCGGTGGATCAGTCGATGAATCTGTTGACTGACACTCCGCCTTCGCGAGCAAGCCCGCTCCCACATTTGTTTTGTGGCGTTGGATTGTTCCCACGCTCTGCGTGGGAATACATCCTGTGACGCTCCGCGTCACTCACTCATATCAGCGCACGTTCAGCGTGAACCCAACCCGCGTCAGCCACTCGGCTTCCTGGGCGAAATCCGCCTGGGTCAGCTGGTTTTCATCCAGCCAGTTCTTCGGGAATACCACGTCCAGGCTGTCGGCATTGGCCCGCAGGACCACTTGCGGCATTTCCTGGGTACCACGGATGTGGTGGAACAGGATCGCAAACCGCAGCAGCGCGCACAGGCGAATCAGCTTGATGCCCTCGGCACCGAACTCGGCAAACTTGTCCCGGGGGATGTTGCGGCGGTGGCCGCGTACCAGCAGCGCGAGCATCTGCTGGTCTTCACGGGAGAAACCCGCCAGGTCCGAGTGCTCGATCAGGTAGGCGCCGTGCTTGTGGTAATGGTAGTGGGCGATGTCCAGCCCCACTTCATGGACCTTGGCCGCCCAGCCCAGCAGTTCACGCCACACGCCGTCTTCCAGGTCCCAGTCCGCTGCGACCTGGTCGAAAGCATGCAGCGCCTTGCGTTCAACCCGCGCCGCCTGTTCCAGGTCGACGTGGTAACGCTCCATCAACGAGCTGAGGGTGCGCTCACGGACGTCTTCATGATGATGACGGCCCAGCAGGTCGTAGAGCACCCCTTCACGCAGGGCGCCATCGCAGTGGTCCATGCGTTGCAGTTCGAGGGCGTCGAAAATCGCTTCGAGAATCGCCAGGCCCGCCGGGAAAATGGTGCGGCGATCAGGCTTGATGCCTTCGAAGTCGATCTTCTCGGCATCCCCCAGCTTGAACAGCTTGCGCTTGAGCCAGGCCAGGCCTTCGGCGTTGACCTCGCCAGTGCCATGGCCGCCGGCCTTGAGGGCCAGGCCGATGGCGCGGATGGTGCCGGACGAACCGATGGCCTCATCCCAGGTCAGGCGGTGCAGGGCGTGCTCGATGCTCATGATCTCCAGCCGCGCCGCCGTATAAGCCTGGGCGTAGCGGGCCGGGGTGATCTTGCCGTCCTTGAAATAGCGCTGGGTGTAGCTGACGCAGCCCATTTGCAGGCTTTCGCGCAGCAGCGGCTCGAAGCGCTGGCCAATAATGAATTCGGTACTGCCACCGCCGATGTCGGCCACCAGGCGCTTGCCCGGAGTGTCGGCCAGGGTGTGGGACACGCCGAGGTAGATCAGGCGCGCTTCCTCGCGGCCGGAGATGACCTCTACCGGGTGCCCGAGGATCTCCTCGGCGCGGCGGATGAACTCGCCCCGGTTGCGGGCTTCGCGCAGGGCGTTGGTGCCGACGATCCGCACGGCGCCCGGGGGCATGCCGTTGATCAGTTGGGCAAAGCGCTTCAGGCAATCGAGCCCGCGCTGCATGGATTCTTCATTGAGCTGACGCTCGTCGTCGATCCCGGCAGCCAGCTGCACTTTCTCGCCGAGCCGCTCAAGGATGCGGATTTCGCCGTTCTGGGCCTTGGCCACGACCATGTGAAAGCTGTTGGAGCCCAGGTCGATGGCGGCGATCAGGGACAGATTCTTGGCTTGGGATTGCGGCATGGTTAAGGGGTCTCGGTCGATAACCTCGCCATCGTGCCACGATCAACCGCTGACGCCAACGCGTAGTGCTTCCGGAATTCGCTCATCGGTGTCTTGGAGGAAAATCTGCAGGATATGTAGGGCGATTCTTGATGCGCCTGGCGATTGTTCCGTAGGGCAAGTGGAGTAACGGAAATCTCCAGCTTTAATAGGCTTCCTGAATATGCCTACATGGCTGGGTTATTTGTTCCAGTCGATAATTAAGTCAGGACTACTGCAAGGATGATCTAAGGGGACATTGTTTTTTTACCGCTCTGACACTAGTTCAGGCGTCGTCTCATTCTTTCTTCGGGTGTTTACGAGAGAGACTGTCACTCGGCAATTAGGCCGTGGTGTTAACTATTTGTAGTTTGCCTATCAAGGTTGATAGCAGTTGGGCATGGAATAGCCCGGCGAACCACATGCACCTGAGAACTTCAGTGACAGGATGAACATGAACAGAACATTTGGTTTGGCAATAGTTGTCGTTGGCCTGGCGGTAAGCATGGGTACTCAAGCAAATACAAGTGGTGCCGGGAACCTGAGAGTCACCGGAACCATTAAACCAGCTGCATGCACGGTAAACCTCGGCGCCACAGGCGGCACCGTTGATTACGGTACGATCAATGCGTCGAGCATTCCGCTGACCTCTTTCTATCCTCTGCCGGAAAAGTCGCTGCCGTTAAACGTCAACTGTGGTGCGGCGGCTGCCCAGATGGCACTGTCCGTTACTGACTCACAAACAAACAGTGTCGTAAGGGGGATCCTGGGAACCGGCTTCACCGACAACCACAACTTTGGTCTTGGCGCGGTCGGAACCAGGAATACCGGTGGCTATTCGATCAGGCTCGCCACCTTGACCACTGTCGGCGCTACGCTGTACCCGCTTAGAAGGACAAGCTCCGGCGGTGCCTGGAGCACCAGTGACGGCAAGGTCGAAAAATCTCCTTACCAGCACTCCTGGAGCCGTAATAACAACACAACTCCAGCCGCGGTCTCTTCCGTTACCGGCACTCTCGTAGTCAAGGCTGTGATCAATCGCGGCGATGCACTGGATCTCAGCAGGGATATTCAATTGAATGGAGCTGCTACTTTGGTAGTAACTCGAATCTAACTCTATAAACATGGCCAGCATTTAGCAGGCGGTCGCGCCGTGGCTTCGTGCTGGCTCTTTATATGCGTATATGTATTTCGTGATTGTCAACGGTGCGTTATCTGGTTGCGGGTAGAGTTCGATGAGTCGTCTTTTAAATGCAGTTAATGCTCTGTTCTGGTGTGCGAATCTTTATTTTTTAGTTTCTGGCAGTGTAAGAGCGGATGGGATGGAGCCGGAAACATCCGTTGTTATTCTTTATGAAGAGAACGGTGAAGCGACGATCAACGTAAAAAATACGGACGCTGGCCCTGCTTTACTTCACTCAGTCATTCAAAACGTCCCGGAAGATCCGGAGACACTCTTGATCGTTACGCCTCCTATCGCCCGTGTCGAACCGGGCGAAACACAACTTGTGCGGTTTATCAGTACCTTGAAGCAGCCGCTCAAGACTCAGCGATTGAAGCGCGTCACCTTTGAAGGTATTCCGCAGGCGCGCGCCGAAGGGCGCTCGACCATTGGAGTGACCATTCGACAGGACTTACCGCTGATTCTGCATCCCCAGGGCTTGCCGCGGCATCAGGAGCCATGGAAGTTGCTGAAGTGGAAGCTGCGGGGAAATCGGCTGACGGTTCATAACGACAGTGCCTACGTGGTCCGAATGGGGCTGGAGGTACACCTGCTGCCGTCGAGGCACCCGGCGATATTGCCGCGCACCTATATCCTGCCTGGCGAAGTGTTATCGACCCGCATCGAAGAGGCGATGGCCCAGGTGAGCGGTGTCGAGATTCAACCGGCGACGGTCTACGGGTATTCGGCAACCGCCTACGAAGCCTCCATTGTTGTCGAGGCGGGTTGAGCGGTCTATGAGAAATGCTACCCATGCAAACGATTGGAGCCTCTCTGTAAGACCCATTCGAACCTCGGTTTCCCGGACTTGTATCGGTCTGGCAACGCTGTGGAGCCTTCCCGCCTACGCGCTGGAGCTTGGATCGGGTTTTGATCTGGCGGTCTTGTCGGCGAACGGGATCGACCCGAAGGTTGCCCATTATTTTCGCAGTGCTGCGCGATTCCGCGAGGGCGTGCACGTGGTGGGGCTGCAGGTCAACGGCACCTCATTGGGCCTGGTGGAGGCACGCTTCGACTACCAGGGGCAGTTGTGTTTTACCCCGGTCCTGCTGGACAAGGCCGGGTTGCGGTTGCCAGCCGCGATTATTCGGCCGGGTATCGCGCCCGACCAGGCGTGTCATGACTTTCTCGGTGCTTACCCCGCGACCATCGTCAAGTTGCGCCCCGGCAGCGATGAGGTATCGCTGGTGGTGCCTACTCAGTCAATGCGCGAGGCCGAATGGGATGTCGGCAGTTTCTCCCAGGGCGGCACGGCAGCCTTGTTCAATTACGATGTGCAGGGATTCGAAGAGCGCTTCAACAGCGGCTCTTCCCGCTCGGTTTCGGCCTACACCGAGGCGGGATTCAATATCGGCAACTGGATCGTCCGAAGCCGCCAATTCTTTGTCTCCGATAACGGCAAGCGCAGCAGCGAGCATGTGAATGCCTACGCCCAACGCGATTTCGCGCCCCTGAAGTCGACCTTCCAGGTCGGGCAGATTTCCAGCAACAACCCGGTGTTCGGTGGGTTACAGCTGTCGGGTTTCCAGCTCTCGCCGGATGGCCAATCGCGCAGTCCGGGTGGCAGCAGCGTGGTGGTCGAAGGTTTGGCCCAGAGCCCATCCCGGGTCGAGGTGCGCCAGGCCGGGGTGTTGATCCATACCACACTGGTACCGGAAGGCCCGTTCACGTTGACCGGATTACCCATACTCAATGGCACCAGCGATCTTGAGGTCAGTGTCATTGGCTCTCGCGGTGGCAGGCATGGGTTCACCGTCCCTGCCGCGTCCTTTGCGGGGGCGGTACCGATAGAGCCCGGTTATTACTTCTCCCTGGGCAAGGTGCGCGGGGCAAATCCGGGTGCCGGGGAGCCTCCGGTCGTGGCGATGGGCAGTGGGACCTGGGGATTGGGGCGCAACTCGTCACTGGGATTCGGCCTGTTGAGTACCGACGAATACCAGGCGGCGGGTGGCGTGTGGAGCAGTGTTTTTTTCCAGCACCTTTCGGTTGGCGTGCGCCAGAACCTGTCTCGCGATGGCCGGGACGAAGTTACCGGGGCTCGCAGCTCCGTCACCGTGGGAAGTCCGCTGTTCGCCGGCATTGAAATGACGTCGAGTGCCACTACCCAGACGCGGGATTATCGCGAAGTACTGGAAGTGGGGCAGTCGACGCGGCGTGACCAGCGGGATGCCCGCTTCAAGGACCAATACACGGTAGGTTTGAGTTGGGTCGACCCGTCCCTGGGAGGCTTTTCCGTCAGTTATTCCCGCAGCTCGCAATTTGATGATCGCTCCGCCGAACACGTCTTTGCCTCATGGAACCAGCAGTTCAATGGCACCCAGGTGGCTTTGATTGCGGATTCCCGGGTGGGCGGCTCTCGACCGCGCAAGGTCAAGAACACCGTTCGAGACGAGCGCAGCGATGTGTCGGATAAGGGGCTTTCGCTTCGGTTGCAGGTCACCGTGCCGTTCGGTGGGGATCGCCGCGTCACCTCGTATGCCAGTCGGCGGGGCGACAGGTTCGATCTTGGGACCGCCTTCAGCGATCGGGTCAACGACTATGTGAACTATGAAGTGGGGGTTGCGCGTGAGCAGGCGAGCCGTACACAGGCTGTTCACGCCCGCGTGAATGCCATGCCGCGTTACACCCAGATAGGGTTGGGTGTGCGACATGATTCATTGAGCACCGGGTATACCGGCCAATTGCAGGGCGGCGTGGTGGTCCACGACAGAGGCATGACGTTCTCGCCCTATGCCGTCCAGGACACCTTTGGAATTGTCTCGGTGGGTAATGTCGGGGCAGCCAAGGTTTCGACGCCGCAGGGGCCGGTCTGGACTGACTACCGCGGGCAGGCGGTGATCGCCAGCCTGCCTGCCTACCGCAGCAGCAATGTCGAGGTGCAAACCCAATCCCTGCCCAAGCGCATCGATCTGAAAAACGGCACCAAGGTCCTTGCGGCCGGACGCGGTTCTTTCAACACGATCGATTTCGAAGTAGTGAAAGTGCGCCGTGTATTGCTTGAGGTCCGTGACGCGCAGGGCCAACCCTTGCCCCAGGGAGCCTCGGTTTTCGACAGCAACAATGCTTTCCTGACCAGCGTCGTGGGCGAGGGCATGGTCTTCCTTAACAGCCTGGATGAGTCGCGAGCGCTGAACATCTCCTTGCCAGATTCAAGCACCTGCTTGTTGCAACTGAACCTTGAGCCAGAATCCAATGACGACAAATTCTATGAAACAGGTTCGGCGGTCTGCCGTACCCTCTGAGCCGGTGGGGCCTTTTGACGGTGGACGCCTGCGTCATGGGCTTATCCTTTACCTGCTGCTGTTTGTCGTGGTGTTGGCCAATGAGGCGCGGGCAGATAACTGCCAGGTGTCCTTGAGCCAGCCCCGGGTTGATTACGGTCTGGTTCGCCAGGCCGAGCGGGGCGACCCACAGATCGCGCTGGGCAAGCGCACGCTTCGCCTGAACATGGCCTGTGAGGTGCCGGTATCCATGGCGCTGCGCTTTACGGGCGTACCCGCAGGCCTGGAGGGCTTTCGGTTTGGGCGCCAGGGGCATTTCACCCTGAGCCTGCAGTCCGCTCAAGTCGATGGAAAATCCGTTGAGCTGGTAATGCCGCACCTGTCTGAAGAGCCGGCGACCGGACGATTGCTGCCGGGCCATAGGCTTGTTGCACACGTAGCGGGTATGCCGGTGCATGGGCGCCGCTTCACCGCCCTGGTCAACGTCGAGACCTTCCTGCCTGCTGCTTTGCTGGCCGTCAGGGATGAAACGACATTTGAGGGGCAGGGCGGTTTTGAGTGGGCGCCTGGGGCTTGATGCCTCAGTCCGTGCGCTCCACCGAACCAATGAAGTTGGCCAGCTCGGCGGTCTGCGGATTGGCAAACAGGATTTTCGGGTCGCCCACTTCATGCACCTTGCCCTGGTGCATGAACACCAGCTTGTCACCCACTTCCCGGGCAAAACGCATCTCATGGGTGACCATGATCAGTGTCATGCCATCCTTGGCCAGTTGGCGCACTACGCTGAGCACTTCGTTGACCAGCTCCGGGTCCAGGGCCGAGGTGATTTCATCGCACAGCAGCACTTTGGGCGACATCGCCAGAGCCCGGGCGATTGCTACCCGCTGCTGCTGGCCGCCGGACAAACGATCAGGGAACGCGTCGAACTTCTCCCCCAGCCCAACGCGCTCGAGCATTTGTCGCGCCAATTGTGCGGCCTTGGCTTTCGGCACTTTCTGCACCACTTGCGGCGCAAGCATGACGTTTTCGCCCACCGTCAGGTGTGGGAACAGGTTGAACTGCTGGAACACCATGCCGACTTTCTGCCGCAGGGTGCGCAGGTCGGCGCGGGCGGCGTCGAGGTATTCGCCGTCGACCTCGATCACGCCGTCGTTGATCGACTCCAGGCCATTGAGGGTGCGCAGCAGGGTGGATTTGCCCGAGCCGCTGCGACCGATGATCGCCACCACCTGGCCCTCTTCGACACTCAGGTCAATGCCCTTGAGGACGTGGTGATCGCCGTAATACTTATGCAGGGCGGAAATTCTAAGCAGAGGCATGCAGTCTCCTTTCCAGGTAGCGCGCACTGAGGGACAAGGGATAGCAGAGCAGGAAGTAACCCAGCGCCACCAGGCCATAGACCATGAAGGGTTCGAAGGTAGCGTTGGCGAGCATGCCGCCGGTCTTGGTCAGCTCGGTGAAGCCGATGATCGAGGTCACGGCGGTGCCCTTGACCACTTGCACCGAGAAACCCACGGTTGGCGCCACGGCAATGCGCAGGGCCTGGGGCAGGATCACGTAGCGCAATTGCTCCAGCGGGTTCAGGGCCAGGCTCGCGGACGCCTCCCATTGGCCGTGGGCGATGGAGTCGACGCAGCCACGCCAGATTTCGGCCAGGTAGGCGCTGGTGAACAGGGTCAAGGCAATCGCCGCCGCCAGCCAGGGCGAAATGTCCACGCCGAGCAAGGCGATGCCGAAGAACACCAGGAACAGTTGCATCAACAGCGGCGTGCCCTGGAACAGTTCGATATAGGTGCGGGCGACATTGCGCGGGAACGCCTTGGTGCTGATGCGCATAGTCATCACCAGCAAACCGATCACGCCGCCGCCGATGAACGCCACCAGCGACAGCAGCAAGGTCCACTGCAAACCGGTGAGCAGGTTGCGCACGATGTCCCAGAACGAAAAATCACTCATCGGGCGTTCCTCATGACATAGCGCCGGCCGATCCAGTTCAGCAATTGGCGGATCATCAGCGCCATGCACAGGTAGACCAGGGTCGTCAGCGCATAGGTTTCAAAGGCGCGGAAGTTGCGCGACTGGATAAAGTTGGCGGCAAAGCTCAGTTCCTCGGTGGCGATCTGCGAGCAGACCGCCGAGCCGAGCATCACGATGATGATCTGGCTGCTCAGGGCCGGCCAGACCTTGCCCAGCGCGGGCAGCAACACCACATGGCGGAACGCCTCGAAACGTGTCATCGCCAGCGCGGCCGCCGCTTCCAGTTGCCCGCGGGGGATCGCCTGGATCCCGGCGCGGATGATCTCGGTGGAGTACGCCCCCAGGTTGATCACCATCGCCAGCACTGCCGCCTGCCATTCGGTGATTTTCAGGCCGAGGGACGGCAGGCCGAAGAAGATGAAAAACAACTGCACCAGAAACGGCGTGTTGCGGATCAACTCGACGTACACCCCGAAGATCCAACTGAACGGCTGGATCTTCCACGCCCGCACCACGGCGCCGACGATTCCCAGCGCCACGCCCAGTACTGCACCGATGGCGGTCAGTTCAAGTGTGAACAGCGCGCCGCGCAGCAACAGATCGGTATTGGCCAGGACCGGCACAAAGTCGAATTGATAGGCCATAGGCTAATCCTCGTTACCGCGCTCAGAGATCAGCCGGCAGCGGCTCTTTGAGCCACTGCAATGCATTCTTTTCCAGGCTGCCGTCGGCCTTGGCCGCGACCAGGATCTGGTTCACCTTGTCCAGCAGCGCCGGCTCGTTCTTGTTCACGCCCACGTACACCGGCGAGTCCTTGAGCTTCACCTTCAGTGCCGGCACGCGCTTGGGGTTGCGTTCGCTGATGGCCACCATCACCACGTTGCCGCTGGCGATCAGGTCCACCTGGCCGGCGAGGTAGGCGGCGATGGTCGAGTTGTTGTCTTCAAAGCGCTTGATCGTCGCCTCTTTAGGCGCCACGGCGGTCAGCTCGATGTCTTCGATGGCGCCACGGGTCACGCTGATGGTTTTGCCCTTGAGGTCGTCAACGGTGCTGATCGGCGCATCGGGAGGGCCGAATACGGCGAGGTAGAAGGGCGCGTAGGCCTTGGAGAAGTCGATGACCTTCTCGCGCTCGGCGTTCTTGCCCAGGCTGGAAATCACCAGGTCGACCTTGCCGGTGGTGAGGAACGGGATGCGGTTGGTGCTGTTGACCGGGGTCAGTTCAAGCTTGACCTTGAGCTGGTCGGCCAAAAGCTTTGCGGTGTCGATGTCCAGGCCGCGGGGCTTCATGTCCGGGCCGACCGAGCCGAACGGCGGGAAATCCTGGGGCACGGCCACCTTGAGGGTGCCACGGGCGACGATATCGTCCAGACCGTTGGCCTGGGCGGGCGCCTGGCTCAGCATCAGGCTGGCAAACAGGGCAGTGAGCAGGGCGCTGCAACGCTTGGTCATGGCGACTCTCCGAAAAGGACGAAAGGATTTTCCGGTTTTTGCCAGTGCACAGCCCATGCCAGCACCGCCGTATTTCGCGCCAGAGCCGGTGGCTGTTGAGTCTTGGCGGTCTTACTGGTCTGAACAGTTACTGGGTTTTCTGCACCCTTTTCGAGCGCCGTCAAAACCGCGCGAGCCCCTTTGGGGCGTGGCTTGCCGGGCGCTGCGAATAGCTTTACAACTAGCCGCTCAGTTGACTGGAAACCTGAGTTTCTTATGAATTCCATCGCCCAAGCCGTACCGGAAGTGGCGCTACAGGCCATCCGCAAATTGATCGCTGACGAGGGCTTCGGGCCGGGTGATGCGTTGCCCTCCCAGCGCGACCTGGCGCTGCAATTGGGCGTGAGCCGGGCCTCTTTGCGTGAAGCCTTGTCGTCCCTCAGTGCCTTGGGCGTGGTAAGTGTGCAGCCGGGCAAGGGCGTGTTCGTGCAAGCGGCCGAAGAGCTGCCGGGGTTGGCCTGGCCGTTTACGGCACAGGCGACGCCGCTGGATATCTTTCAACTGCGCTACGCCCTGGAAGGTTTTGCGGCGGGGCTGGCGGCGGTGACGCTGACCACCGGGGAGTTGGACATCCTGGAAGATAACGTCGAGGCGATGCGCAAGGAGCTGAAGGCCGGTGATTTCGAGGCAGCCGCCCGGCTGGACTTCGAATTCCACCGGCGCATCCTGCTGGCCAGCGGCAATCAGGCGATGGTGAGCATCCTCAGCGCCAGTGCCGAGGTGTTCCTGGAGAGCCAGAAACTACCGTTCATCCGGCCGGAGCGGGCCATGGAGACCTGGCAGGAGCACCGCAAGGTCCTCCGTGCCCTGGCCCGACGCGCCAGCGGGGCGGCGCAGAAAAGCATGCAGGAACATGTGCGTAACGCGGCGTTGCGTACAGGGATTGCCTTCATCACTCCCGTAACCCCATGAGTTGGGCTATACCCAAACTCATGCGCCATCATAGGAAGAGTCAATCAGCTGCAGCTTCCTGAACGCGGGAAGGGCGGCTATGATGGGCAACGTTTTTTTTGCTTACAACCCGGAGACATCCATGAGCAACGATCTTATCAAGCACGTCACCGACGCGACCTTCGAGGCCGAAGTACTGAAGGCCCAGGGCCCGGTGCTGGTTGACTACTGGGCTGAGTGGTGCGGTCCTTGCAAAATGATCGCTCCGGTCCTGGACGACATTGCCACCACTTACGAAGGCAAGTTGACCATTGCCAAGCTGAACATCGATGACAACCAGGAAACTCCGGCCAAGCACGGCGTGCGTGGTATCCCGACCCTGATGCTGTTCAAGAACGGCAACGTCGAGGCCACCAAGGTCGGCGCGCTGTCGAAGTCCCAGCTGCAAGCTTTCCTCGACGCCAATATCTAAGCGTCCTCAAAAAGCCCCGCAATTTGCGGGGCTTTTTCGTGAAACAGGGCTAGACGCTCTGAAACTCAGGTGGTACATTCGGCCCCGCACTGGTTTCTCCACTGCCCCCTGCAAGCCGTCGCCGACGCTCTCCTTTTCGATTAGTACGCGATCCTGTCGCCTTCTCTGCGGCGCGGCCTCATTAAGCCAAAAGCTTAATTTCCCCCCCTCCATAAATGATTACGTCATTCCTATATGAATCTGACTGAACTCAAGCAAAAGCCGATTACCGAACTGCTCGAATTGGCCGAACAGATGGGCATAGAAAATATGGCCCGTTCGCGCAAGCAGGACGTGATTTTCTCCCTGCTGAAAAAGCACGCGAAAAGCGGCGAGGAAATCTCCGGTGATGGCGTGCTGGAGATTCTCCAGGACGGCTTCGGCTTCCTCCGCTCTGCAGACGCTTCCTATCTCGCCGGCCCAGACGATATCTACGTCTCGCCGAGCCAGATCCGTCGCTTCAACTTGCGCACCGGTGACACCATCGTTGGCAAGATCCGCCTCCAAAGGAAGGCGAGCGTTATTTCGCCCTGCTCAAGGTCGACACGATCAACTACGATCGTCCCGAGAACGCGAAAAACAAGATTCTCTTCGAGAACCTGACGCCGCTGTTCCCGACCGTGCGCATGAAGATGGAAGCCGGCAACGGTTCCACCGAAGACTTGACCGGTCGTGTCATCGACCTGTGTGCCCCGATCGGCAAAGGCCAGCGCGGCCTGATCGTGGCCCCGCCGAAAGCCGGCAAGACCATCATGCTGCAGAACATCGCAGCGAACATCGCCCGTAATAACCCTGAAGTTCACCTGATCGTGTTGCTGATCGATGAGCGTCCGGAAGAAGTAACCGAAATGCAGCGCACCGTGCGCGGCGAAGTGGTTGCCTCGACGTTCGATGAGCCGCCAACCCGCCACGTGCAGGTTGCCGAAATGGTGATCGAGAAGGCCAAGCGCCTGGTCGAACACAAGAAAGACGTGGTGATCCTGCTCGACTCCATCACCCGTCTGGCCCGTGCCTACAACACCGTGATCCCAAGCTCCGGCAAGGTGCTCACCGGTGGTGTCGATGCCCACGCCCTGGAGAAACCGAAACGTTTCTTCGGCGCTGCGCGGAACATCGAAGAAGGCGGCTCGCTGACCATCATCGCCACCGCACTGGTTGAAACCGGTTCGAAGATGGATGAAGTGATCTACGAAGAGTTTAAAGGTACCGGCAACATGGAACTGCCTTTGGACCGTCGTATCGCCGAGAAGCGGGTGTTCCCGGCCATCAACATCAACCGTTCCGGCACGCGCCGCGAAGAGTTGCTGACCGCCGATGACGAACTGCAGCGCATGTGGATCCTGCGCAAGCTGCTGCACCCGATGGACGAAGTTGCGGCCATCGAGTTCCTGATCGACAAGCTGAAAACCACCAAGACCAACGACGAGTTCTTCCTGTCGATGAAGCGCAAGTAACACGACGCTTCGGTCAAAAAGGATGGCGCCCCATGGGGCGCCATTTTTTTTGTTTCTGGAAAAGGAGTTTTGGCTTTAGTGTGTGTCTGTTTAGAAACAAATTCGCGTGTGTGACTACACTCGCTGTCCATCCGATCAGGCAAATTACAAGATTTTATGACCATTCTCGCTTATCGCAGGGACATTGACGGCCTGCGTGCCATAGCTGTGCTCGCTGTTGTGCTGTTTCATTTTGGTGTACCGGGCTTTACCGGCGGCTTTGTCGGCGTCGACGTGTTTTTCGTGATCTCCGGCTACTTGATCACCTCGATCATCTGGCGCGAGCGTGAGGCCGGCCGTTTCAGTTTTGTCAGCTTCTGGGCCAGGCGAGCGCGGCGTATCCTGCCGGCACTGTTCGTGATGATGCTCGGCGCGCTGGTGGTGGGCTGGTTCCTGCTGGCGCCAAAGGATTACAGCGAGTTGGGGCGCTCGATACATAACCAGGTGGTGTTTATCTCCAACCTGTTTTTCATGCGTCAGGACGGTTACTTTGATGTGGCCTCCGATATCAAACCATTGCTGCATACCTGGTCATTGTCGGTTGAAGAACAGTTCTACATCCTCTTCCCACTCCTGCTGACACTGCTGTCGAGCCGGCTCAAATATTGGCGCACGGCGCTGTTCGTGTTGTTGCTGGTGTCATTCGGCATGAGTACATGGGCGGTGGCCCACGCTCCGGAACGAGCCTTTTTCCTGCTGCAGATGCGTGCCTGGGAGCTGTTGGCGGGTGCAATGCTGGCGGTAATGCCGGTACGCGAGTACCGCGCCAGCCCGGCGTTGGCGCAGGCCGTCAGCCTTGCCGGCCTCGGCCTGATCCTGCTGGCGGTCTTCGCGTATGACCCGAGCACGCCGTTTCCCGGCGCCGCAGCGCTGTTGCCGGTGGTGGGCGTGGTCTGCCTGATTTGGGCCAACGGCCAGCAAACTACCCTGATGAGCAAGCTGCTGGGTAGCCGCTTGCTGGTGGGGATTGGCCTGATCTCCTACTCCTGGTACCTGTGGCACTGGCCGGTGTACGTGTTTGGCAAGTACGCCAGTGTCGACGGGCTGGGCCCGTGGGAGCTTGGTGCACTGTTTGTGTTGAGCCTGGTGCTGGGTTATGCGTCCTGGCGGTTTGTCGAGGCGCCGTTCCGTGAACGTCGGCTGTTGGCAGGGCGCAAGCAAATCCTGGTGGCGGCGGGTATCGCGCTGCTTGGGGTGGGACTGCTCGGCAAAGGCCTGGTCTTGACGAAGGGCTTGCCTTGGCGCCTGTCGCCCGAGGCGCTGCAATTTGCCCAGGCGCGCGAGTGGAGCCCGGACCTTATGGCCTGCCTGGTGGATGGTGGGAAAAATCGCCACCATGGATTTTGTCATTTCGGGCCTCAGTCCGCGCCGACGCGCGCGCTGGTCTGGGGCGATAGCCATGCCACGGCGCTGGTTCCGGCGTTGCGAGACGGCGCCAGCAAGTACGGTGTCAGCGTCACGCAGGCAGGTTATGCCGGTTGCCTGCCGTTTAATCGCAAGGAAAGCGTTCCGGGCTGCCTGGCCTTTAACCAGCAGGTCACGCAGTTGCTCGGCAAGGAAACCTTTAGCGACGTGGTGCTGGTGGCGCGCTGGAGCCTGTATGTCTATGGGCAGCGCGATGGTGACACCGAGGCTTCGTTGCTGGACCCGGCGACCGGAACCTATGACCGCGCCTTCGCCGAGCGGCGCTTCGCTGAAAGTCTGGGCGCCCTTGTGCAGCAATTGCGCGCCAGCGGCCATCGGGTGTGGCTGGTCAAGGAAGTCCCCCTGCAGGAATTCAGTCCGCCTTACCGCCTGAGTCGCCTGGCGATGCTCGGCCGGCCCACCGACAAAGAAGGCATGCCCCTGGATGAGCACCTCCAGCGCCAGGCCTATATCAGCAGCGTATTCGAGCGCATGGCGGCGGCTGATCCCGGGGTAACGGTAATGGATCCGGCGCCCAAGTTATGCAGTGCGAATGACTGGTGCCGGGTGGAACTGGACGGTCAGTCGCTGTACACCGACGACAATCACCTCTCGGCGGTTGGTTCGCGGTATGTCGAGGCGTTTCTTGAACCCTTGTTCAAAGCCTTGCGCGATGAAACCCAGGCATCGGCTCTTTGAGTCTGTGTCGTCGGCAATGCTGCTCAATAAGCTGCCAGCGACCGTAAGAGCAGGTAGGATGTACGCCTATTTTACGGGTGGCATGGTTAATGAAATTCAAGGATCTTCGGGATTTCGTGCAGCAACTTGAGCAGCGCGGAGAGTTGAAACGTATCCAGGTGCCGATTTCCCCGGTCCTGGAGATGACTGAGATTTGCGACCGCACCTTGCGCAACAAGGGCCCGGCGCTGCTGTTCGAAAACCCGGTGGGCTTTGATATCCCGGTGCTCGGCAACCTGTTCGGCACTCCCGACCGCGTGGCGTTTGGCATGGGCGCCGAGTCGGTCAGCGAACTGCGCGAGATCGGCAAGCTGCTGGCCTTCCTCAAGGAACCGGAGCCGCCCAAGGGTCTGAAGGACGCCTGGTCGAAGCTGCCCATCTTCCGCAAGATCATTGCCATGGCCCCCAAGGTCGTGAAAGACGCGGTCTGCCAGGAAGTGGTGATCGAAGGCGATGACGTCGACCTCGGCATGCTCCCCGTGCAGACCTGCTGGCCTGGCGACGTCGGCCCGCTGATCACCTGGGGCCTGACCGTCACCAAGGGCCCGAACAAGGACCGCCAGAACCTCGGCATCTACCGTCAGCAAGTGATCGGCCGCAACAAGGTCATCATGCGCTGGCTGAGCCACCGTGGCGGCGCCCTGGATTTCCGTGAGTGGTGCGAAAAGCATCCCGGCCAGCCATTCCCTGTTTCCGTGGCCCTGGGCGCCGACCCGGCGACCATCCTCGGCGCCGTCACGCCGGTGCCCGACAGCCTGTCCGAGTACGCTTTCGCCGGCCTGTTGCGCGGCAATCGCACTGAGCTGGTGAAATGCCGCGGTAACGACCTGCAAGTGCCGGCCACCGCCGAAATCATCCTCGAAGGCGTGATTCACCCGGGCGAGATGGCCGATGAAGGCCCCTACGGCGACCACACCGGCTACTACAACGAAGTCGACAGCTTCCCGGTGTTCACCGTCGAGCGCATCACCCACCGGATCAAGCCGATCTACCACAGCACCTACACCGGCCGCCCGCCGGATGAGCCGGCGATCCTCGGCGTGGCGTTGAACGAAGTGTTTGTGCCGATCCTGCAAAAGCAGTTTCCGGAAATCACTGATTTCTACCTGCCGCCCGAAGGCTGCTCGTATCGCATGGCCATCGTGACGATGAAGAAGTCGTACCCCGGCCACGCCAAGCGGGTAATGCTGGGTGTGTGGTCGTTTTTGCGACAGTTCATGTACACCAAGTTCGTTATTGTCACCGACGACGACATCAACGCCCGGGACTGGAACGACGTGATCTGGGCCATCACCACGCGCATGGACCCCAAGCGCGACACGGTGATGATCGACAACACGCCGATCGACTACCTCGACTTTGCTTCCCCGGTATCGGGCCTCGGCTCGAAAATGGGCCTGGACGCCACCCATAAATGGCCGGGTGAAACCACCCGCGAATGGGGCCGCGTGATCGTCAAGGACGAAGCGGTCACAGCCCGTGTCGATGCGCTCTGGAAAGAATTAGGAATAGATTGATGCGTGTAACCCTGCAGCCTTCCGGTGCGGTACTTGAACTGACGCCCGGCGAGCGGATCCTCGAGGGCGCGCGCCGCCTGGGCTACGATTGCCCCCAGGCCTGCCGCAATGGCGTGTGCCACGTGTGCGCGGCGCTGCTGGTGGAAGGCCGGGTGCAGCAAGCCGGTGAGGTGCGTGACCATGGCGAGTTCTATACCTGCATTGCCGAACCGCTGGAAGATTGCATTGTGTTGTGGGATGGCGTGCTGGCGCCGGGAGAATTGCCGGTGCGCAAACTGTCTTGCCAACTGAGTGAATGCGTCGAGGTGGGCGGTGACGTCTGGCGCGTGCGCCTGCGGGCTCCGGCCGGCAAGGCGGTGCGCTACCACGCCGGGCAGTACCTGATGATCGAGCGGGAAAACGGCGAGAAGTCGGCGTTCTCCCTGGCCTCGGCGCCTCACGCCGGGCGCGAGCTGGAATTGCACGTACTGGCCCGGGAAGACAGCGCCCGCAGCCTGCTGGAGCAGTTGCAGCGCAACCAGATGGCACGCATCGAAATGCCGTTTGGCGACACCCACCTGGCGGAACTGCCCGACGGGCCGCTGGTGCTGATCGCCGCCGGCACCGGCATGGCCCAGATGCATAGCCTGATCGAGCACTGTCGCGCCAGTGGCTTCAAGCACCCGGTGCATCTGTATTGGGGGGTACGTCGACCGGAAGACTTCTACGACATCGAGCACTGGGACCAGTGGCTGCAACTGCCCAACCTGTTCCTGCACAAAGTGGTCAGCGACCTGTGTGGCTGGGAAGGGCGCTGCGGGCTGTTGCATGAAGCGGTGTGCGAAGACATCAGCGACCTCAAGGCCGTGCATGTCTACGCCAGCGGTTCACCGGCGATGATCTACGGCACCCTGGATGCGCTGGTCGAGGCCGGCATGGATGCACACCAGATGCGTGCTGACGTATTTGCCTACGCACCCCGTCCGTAACGTGTGGCGAGGGAGCTTGCTCCCGCTGGGCTGCGCAGCAGCCCCGAAACAGTCGCTGGGATCTATCTGAAAGACCGCATGAACTTCAGGGGCCGCTTCGCGACCCAGCGGGAGCAAGCTCCCTCGCCACAGAAGCCCTTCAGCGGCTCGATCAGAAACGAACGCCCGTGGTCACCATCGCCGCATTGAACCCGAGCAACACCAGCTCGGCGGCGACCGGCCCGTAGTGGGTGCCCACCGAGGGGATGATCACCGGCGCTACCCCCAGTCCATTCAGCGGAATCTTGTCGCGGTACTTGCCGCGATAGCCCTGGATCAAACCCCCTGTCAGCTTCAAGTACACCGGGTAATCGGGCATGTCGTAGCGTTTGCCGGCATAGGCGTAGTACGAACGCTGGCTGAACGAGTTGCGAAACGTCGCCCCGCCATACACCAGGCCTGACGCTTCATTGCGCTCCAGGCCGATCAGGTCCTGGTTGTTGTTGTGGTCCTTGTCCGGCGCAAAATGCCGGGTGTAGACGCTCGTCTGGGCATACCAGAAGCCTTTTTCGTCCTGGGTCGGCACTTCCGCCGCCAGGGCGGTGGTGGCCTGTGCCAGGAACAACAGGCTGGGCAGTCGGTATTTCATGGAGTGACCTCGGTAGTCGATTCGGTTGGCGGCCAGGTGGGTCGTGACAGGCGCCTATTTTGAAGGCTCAGCGTGCCCCCAGGCTGAACCTGCGCTGAAACTACAGGGATTGAGGCAGCCAATCCTGATGAGCGGAGCGGCCTGGGCTTATGCATTCGCTTATTCTTTAAAGGTATTTAATTTGTTACATAAATATCATTAAGCTATATGCCAACGGACTACCGACTTTCTGCCAATAACCAATAAATGACCGCCACCGTCCGCCACACGGATCGATCGTACGAGCTCAGAGCATTGACGTTCTGGCTTTTGATTCCAAGGGGAGCGGTATGGGGAGCAACAAGCAGCACCTGCTGTACACGGCGATTTTGTCGGCTAATTTGCTGACCGCTGTGGGATTCAGTCCAGTGGCATCCGCCGAAACGGCCACTGCCGATGTACCCAAACTCGATACAGTCATTGTCACCGGCACCCGCGCCCAAGAGCGCACCGCCAGTGCCTCGTTGTCACCTATCGATGTGATTTCCGGCGACACCTTGCGCAGCACCGGCTCTGATGAGTTGGGCGCGGTGTTGGCCCGATTGATTCCTTCCATCAACTTTCCACGCCCGAGCCTGGTAGACGGTGCCGAACTGGTGCGCCCGGCGCAGCTGCGTGGCCTGTCACCGGACCAGGTGTTGGTGCTGGTCAACGGCAAGCGTCGCCACACCAGTGCCTTCGTCAATCTCGGCGGTGCGGTTGGGCGTGGCTCGGCGCCGGCGGATTTGAATGCGATCCCGTTGTCGGCGGTCGACCATATCGAGGTGCTGCGTGACGGCGCATCGGCCCGCTACGGCTCCGATGCGATTGCCGGGGTGATCAACGTGATCCTCAAGCATGACGACCACGGCGGCTCGATCACCAGCAAGTTTGGTGAGTACAAGAAGGGCGACGGTATCCAGCGCAACCTCAGCGGCAACACCGGTGTGGCGCTGGGCGATAACGGGTTTATCAACATCTCTGCCGAAGGCGCCGACAACGATTACACCAACCGCGCCGGCAAGGACCTGCGTCCGGGCAGCGTTGGTTCGACGACCTACGGCCGGCGGGTGTTCCGCCAGGGCGAGCCGGCCACCGACCAGGGCAAGCTGTTTCTCAACTCGGAATATTCCTTCAGTGATGCGGCCGAGTTCTATGCGTTTGGCGGCTACAGCAAGACCCGCGGCGAGACGGCGGCGTTCTACCGGGCCAGCAACGCGAGCAACAACATTCCTGCGCTCAACCCCAACGGTTACCTGCCGCTGATTCGCGGTGACGTGGAAGACACGTCCCTGGCGGTCGGCCTGCGCGGGTTGTTGGCCTATGACTGGCACTACGATGTGTCGGTCAACTACGGCAAGAACCAGTACCAGATCGGTACCGAAACCATCAACACCTCGCTGGGCCTGGCCACGCCGCGCAAGTTCGACAACGGCACGTTGGTCAATGACCAGAAGCAACTCAGCCTGGACCTGTCGCGGGAATTCAGCCTGGGCTGGTTGCCGTATCCAGTGTCGGTGGCGTTTGGCGGCGAATACCTGGACCAGGGTTACCAGATCAAGGCGGGCGACCCGGCGTCCTACTACCAGACCGGCAGCTCGGGCCTGGGCGGCTTCCGTGATTCCGACGCCGGCACCAGCACGCGCCACAACTGGGCGCAGTACCTGGACCTGGAAACCAACTTCACCGAAAAACTCAGTGCCTCCGCCGCCGTGCGCCACGAGGACTACAGTGATTTTGGCTCCAACGTCAGCGGCTCGCTCTCCGCCCGTTACGACTTCACCCCGCAAGTGGCCTTGCGCGGCAGTGTTTCCAACGGTTTCCGTGCGCCGTCCCTGGCCCAGCAAAACTTCGCCTACACCTCGTCGCAACTGATCGGCAACACCATCCAGGAAGCCGGCACCTTCCCGGCCAACAGCCAGGTGGCGCGCCTGCTCGGCGCTGAAGACCTGAAAGCCGAGAAGTCCCGCAACTACAGTCTCGGCCTGGTGCTGGAGCCGACCGACAACCTGACCGTGACCGCCGATGTCTACCGTATCGACATCAGCGACCGCATCAGCCTGTCCTCCAACCTGGACCTGAGCAAGAACCCGGCTGCGCTCGCGTATCTGCAGGCCAATGGCGTCGGCAACATCAACTACACCACCGTGCGCTACTTCACCAACGCCACCGACACCACCACCAATGGCGTCGACCTGGTGGCCAACTATCGCTACCAACTGGACAACGGTGTGCGCTGGAACAGCACCGTGGGCTACAACTACAACCACACCAAGGTCACCGACGTAAAAGCCAACCCGTCCGTGCTGGATAGCCTGGGCGCGAGCCTGGTTCGGGTGGACCGTCGCGAGCGCATCGGCCTGCTGGGCGATACCACGCCACAGCACAAGCTGAGCCTGGGCAACGACCTGAGTTTCGGCAACTGGGCGCTGCACAGTAATTTGGTGCGCTATGGTTCATTCACCAGCTACCAGGCCGACCCGACCAACGACCAGAGCTTCAAGGCCGCCTGGCTGTTGGACCTGTCAGCCGACTACAAGCTGAAAAACTGGACCTTCACCGTTGGCGGCGACAACGTCACCGACAAATACCCGGAAAAACTCAATGCCTACGCCAGCAGTGGTGGCAATTTGGCCTATAGCACTTTTTCGCCGTACGGTTACAGCGGCGCGTTCTATTACGGTAAAGTTGCTTACAACTGGTAACAGCTTCTCGTAACAACAAAGGAGACCTAAGCGATCTGCCATGACCGCCATTGAATCTGATCTTTTGCAATTGGCTTACCCTCCGCGGCTCGATCTGGGGCCGCAACTCACTCACGAACAGTTGATGAGCTCGATGCAAGCCACCATGGCGCTGCACAAGGGTGGGCCGGTCTGGCTATTCGCTTACGGTTCGCTGATCTGGCGGCCTGAATGTTCGTCGACACAGCGGATGCGGGCGCGGGTCCACGGTTATCACCGGGGCTTGTACCTGTGGTCCCATGAGCACCGGGGCACGCCGGAAATACCGGGGTTGGTGTTTGGCCTGGATCGCGGCGGCTCGTGCAGCGGGTTTGCCTACCGCTTGCCGGAAGATCAACTGGAGGCCTCGCTGTATGCCCTGTGGCAGCGCGAGATGCCGTATCCCTCGTACCGGCCGCACTGGCTCAGCTGTCGTCTGGAAGATGGCAGCCAGGTGCAGGCATTGGGATTTGTCCTGGAACGGCACCTGCCCAGTTATGCCGGCAATTTGCCCGACATCGTGCTGAATCACGTGTTGCAGAGCGCTTGCGGGCGTTACGGCACTACGCGCGATTATGTCGAGCAGACCGTCAACGCCCTGCGTAGCCACGCCATGCCAGACAAGAATCTGGAGGCGCGGCTCAAGCGGTGTTCCAAAGGCTGTTCCGACGATTAACGTGCGGTACTGACGCTATTGGTGTGCCACAAGGTGGGGATCAGGAACGCGATGGCCAGCAGGCACGCGCCGATCAGCAATACGAAACCACCGTCCCAGCCGAAATGGTCAACGGTGTAGCCCATGGCCGCACTCGCTGCCACTGAACCACCCAGGTAACCGAACAAGCCCGTAAAGCCCGCTGCGGTACCGGCGGCTTTTTTCGGTGCCAGTTCCAGCGCCTGCAGGCCGATCAGCATCACCGGACCGTAGATCAGGAAGCCGATGGAGAACAGCGCGATCATGTCGACCATCGGGTTGCCCGGCGGGTTGAGCCAGTAAACCAGGGTCGCCACGGTGACCAGGCCCATGAACACAATGCCGGTCAGGCCACGGTTGCCACGGAAGATCTTGTCCGACATCCAGCCGCACAGCAGCGTGCCCGGAATGCCCGCCCACTCGTAGAAGAAGTACGCCCACGAGGTTTTATCCACGTCGAAGTGCTTGGCTTCCTTGAGGTACGTCGGTGCCCAGTCCAGCACGCCGTAGCGCAGCAGGTAGACGAAGACGTTGGCGAAGGCGATGTACCAGAGCATTTTGTTGCGCAGCACGTACTTGACGAAGATTTCCTTGGCGCTGAATTCGTCCTCGTGGCTGGCGTCGTAGCCTTCCGGGTAGTCGTTCTTGTATTGCTCGATAGGCGGCAGGCCCACCGATTGCGGGGTGTCGCGCATGGTGATGAAGGCAAACGCCGCCACCAGCAGGGCCACGGTGGCCGGGACGTAGAACGCCGCGTGCCAGTCGTTGAACCAGGCCATGCCCAGCAGGAACAGCGGGCCGATCAAGCCGCCGCCGACGTTATGCGCCACGTTCCATACGGAAACCACACCGCCGCGTTCCTTCTGCGACCACCAGTGCACCATGGTTCGCCCACTTGGCGGCCAGCCCATGCCCTGGGCCCAACCGTTGATGAACAGCAGAATGAACATCATGGTCACGCTGGAGGTAGCCCAAGGTGCGAAACCGAAAATGAACATCACCCCGGCGGACACCAACAGGCCGAAGGGCAGGAAGTAGCGCGGGTTGGAGCGGTCGGACACCAGGCCCATGAGGAACTTGGACAGGCCGTAGGCAATTGCGATCGCCGACATTGCCAGGCCCAGCTGGCCACGGGTGTAACCCTCGTCGATCAGGTACGGCATGGCCAGGGAGAAGTTCTTGCGCAGCAGGTAGTACCCGGCGTAACCGAAGAAAATACCGGCGAAGATCTGCCAGCGCAGGCGTCGGTACGTGCTGTCTATTTTTTCTTCAGGCAGGGGCGCCTGATGTGCGGCAGGACGGAAGAAAGCAAACATTCAAGAGCTCCAGATTTCTTGTTTTGACTGCGGATGCGAATGTTACAGTTTCGTTACCGAAAATAGCACCGCCTCTTATCTGCGGGCATAGGAATTGAGTGCAATTGCATGTTCTTTTACGAACATGTCGCTTAGAGACAAGTGAGGGGCGTTTTCAGGCGGGAATGCCAAGAAGCTGTGGTGAGGGAGCAAACTCCCTTACCACAGGCAGTGATTCGGTTCAGTTGCCGTTGGCGGCTGCGATATCACCTGGAAGCAGGTGTTCCTGGATCTTCTGGCTGCGGGATTCCACCAGTTGACCCTGGTCGTCGAAGCGCAACACGATCAGCCAGTCATACACATTTTCCGGCCATTTCTTCATGCCGGTCAGCGCCGCGCCGTCACCGCCGAAGGCCTCGATCAACTTGTCGATATGCCCGTGATGCCAGGCGATCAACACGGTCTGCGCCTGGTTGGACTTGCGCAGGGACTTCACCAGCTTGCCGACTTGATCGTCTGAGTAGGGGGTTTCAAGCGGGAGCTGCAGGCGCTGGGCCAGGGGTGTCAGGGTCAGGCGAGGGCGAGAGCTTTCCTTGCTGTCGCTGGTAGCGATCAGCCGCTGGGGCACCATGGAGATGCCGTTCAACAGCAGCGGGTCGAAATAGCTGGCGTAGGCCGCCGCCCGTTGTTCGCCCTTGGGGCTCAGCAACGGACCTTCATCGGGTTTTTCCGCATGGCGCACGATCAGCACCGTCACGTTGTTCAGCCCGCGTACATCCTTGCACTCTTTATGGGCAAAGGCGTGAGCCGACACCATCATCAACAACCCCAGAAACAGCGCGCGCAGCGGTGTGACCATTATTCATTCCTGCCAGTGAGTGAGTGCCTCGGCCGATCATGGGCCCAGGCACTCCGCGGACAAAATGAAACAATAGTCAGCGTAGCTGCACCACGACCTTGCCCACAGCCTTGCGCTGGCCGAGGTCGTTGATCGCCTGCGCCGCCTGCTCCAGCGGGTACACCTGGGACACCAGCGGCTTCAACTTGCCCTCGGCGAACCAGCCGAACAGTTGCTGGAAGTTGGCGGCATTGTCCTGCGGCTGGCGCTGGGCGAACGAACCCCAGAACACCCCGACCACCGCTGCACCCTTGAGCAGCGCCAGGTTTACTGGCAACTCAGGAATGCGCCCGCTGGCAAAGCCCACCACCAGCAGCCGGCCATTCCAGGCGATGCCGCGAATGGCCTGGTCAAACAGGTCGCCGCCCACCGGGTCGTAGATCACATCCACGCCGTTGCCGCCGGTAAGGCGTTTGATCTCGTCCTTGAGGCTGGCTTCGCTGTAGTTGATCAACTCATCGGCACCGGCAGCCTTGGCCACCGCCAGCTTGTCGGCGCTGCTGGCCGCGGCGATCACCCGGGCGCCCATGGCCTTGCCGATTTCCACCGCAGCCAGGCCGACGCCGCCGGAGGCACCGAGCACCAGCAGGGTTTCCCCGGGTTGCAGGTTGGCCCGTTGCTTCAGGGCGTGCATCGACGTGCCGTAGGTCATGCTGAAGGCGGCGGCGGTGTTGAAGTCCATGCTCGGCGGGATCGGCAGCACGTTGTAGCCCGGCACTGCGACCTGCTCGGCGAAGCTGCCCCAGCCGGTCAGGGCCATCACCCGGTCACCGACCTTCAGGTGGCTGACGTTCTCACCGACTTGGCTGATCACGCCTGCCGCTTCACCGCCCGGCGAAAACGGGAAGGGCGGCTTGAACTGGTACTTGCCCTCGATGATCAGGGTGTCCGGGAAATTGACCCCGGCCGCATGCACGTCCAACAGGATTTCGTTCTTCTTGATCGCCGGGCTTTCGACGTCTTCCAGCACCAGGGTTTCGGCGGGGCCGAAGGCTTTGCACAGCACAGCTTTCATCGGACTATTCCTTTTGGCGTGTTGGCCGATAAGTGTAGGTGGGCAGGGCGACGGGTCAACGAGCATGCCCCGGCCTGATAAGTCGCCATAAGCTTGTGCTCAGGGCTGCTAGCGTTATGCTACTGGGCAACCGAATTGAGGAATGAACTGTGAAAGCGTGGATCCTGTTGATGCTGGCCCTGACACTGCCGACGGCAGCCCTGGCCGAAGAAGCCAAAGAAGGCGAAGCGCCGAAGGTCAGCTATATCAGCCTGAGCCCGCCGTTTGTCGGTAACTACGGCCTGGATGGCACCGCGAAGCTGCGGGTGTTCAAGGCGGATATCGCCCTGCGGGTCACCGGTCCCGAGGCAGCCGCTGCCGTGAAAGCCAACGACGCGCTGATTCGCAACCAGTTGGTGGCGCTGTTTACCCAGCAGACCAACGACACCATGAGCAGCGTTGATGGGAAGGAAAAACTGCGCCAGGAAGCCCTGAAGCAGACCCAGCAAGTGATGAACGACGAAACCGGCAAGCCGCAGGTTGAGGATCTGTTGTTCAACAACCTGATCATCCAGTAAGCCGGTCGCTTCGCGCCCTTCGCGAGCAAGCCCGCTCCCACATTTAACCGCATTCTCATGTTAGAACTCGGTCAAGTGTGGGAGCGGGCTTGCTCGCGAAGAGGCCCTGACAGACACCTCAGGAAGCCAGGCTCTTCCTGAACCGCGCCAACGCCACCGCAAAGAACAGCAACCCAATCCCCGCCAGCGCCAGCAAGTCCGGCCACACCACATTCACACCCGCATCCCGGAACAGAATCGCCGCACTCAGGCTCACAAAGTGCGTCGACGGCGAGCCCTGCATCACCCATTGCAACCACTGCGGCATGCTGTCCAGCGGCGTGCTGCCGCCGGACAACAGCAGCATCGGGATAATCACCGGGATCGCCAGCAGGCCAAACTGCGGCGTCGAGCGGGCGAGGGTGGCGAGGAAGATGCCGAGGGCAGTACTGGCAAACAGGTACAGCGCCGTCACCAGCAAAAACAAAGTCAGCGACCCGGCCAGCGGCACGCCGAGCAAGCCTTTCACCACCACTTCCAGCGACAGCCAGGTGCACAGCACCACCACCAGCATGTTGCTCCAGATTTTCGCCAGCATGATTTCCAGCGCAGTCAGCGGCAGCACCAGCAAATGGTCGAGGGTGCCGTGTTCGCGCTCACGCAGCAGCGCGGTGCCGGTCAGCACGATGGCGAGAATGGTGATGTTGTTGACGATCTGGATCACCGCCAGAAACCAGCCGCCTTCCAGGTTGGTATTGAACAGCGCCCGGGTGGTCAGCAGCGCCGGCGCCTTTTGGGCGGCATCGGCCTGGTTGCCATAGGTCAGCAATTCCCGCTGGAAAATCCGCCCGATATACCCGGCACCCATGAATGCCTGGCTCATGGCCGTGGCATCGACGTTGACCTGCACCCCCGGCTGGCGCCCGGCCAACAGGTCGGCCTGGAAATTCGCCGGCACGTTGATCACGAAGGTGTACTGGCCGCTGTCCATCACCTTGTCCAGTTGGTCGTACGGCAACGGCACCGCCGTCTGGAATTCCGGCGGTTGCAGCGCTTCGGCCAGTTGCCGGGAAAGCGCGCTGTGGTCTTCATCCACAAAGGCCACGCTGGCGTTGCGCACGCCGATCACCGAGCCGGCGGCGGGCATATAGATGGCGACGGTAAAGGCGTAGAACAGGAACAGCAGCAACACGCTGTCGTGGCGCAGGCTGGTCAGTTCCTTGATGCCGAGGCGCAGGATATGGGCGAACTTGTGCATCTCAGGCCTCCTGCTTCTTGAGCATGATCAGGCTCAGCCCGGTGAACCCCAGGAAAAACCCGAACAGCGCCAGGCACTGTGGCCATAGCTGACGCAGGTCCAGGGCCTTGGTAAAGGTGCCCACCGCAATGTCGAGGAAGTAGCCCGCCGGGAACAACATGCCCATCAACGCGGCGGCGCCTTCCAGGGACGAGCGCGGCACGATCAGCCCGGAGAACTGGATGGTCGGCAGGCTGGTGATGATCATGGTGCCGAGGATCGCTGCGATCTGGGTGCGGGTGAACGCGGAAATCAGCAGGCCCATGCTGGTGGTGGCCAGCACATACAGCAGGCCGCCGAAAGCCAGGGTCACGCCGCTGCCCTTGAACGGCACGCCGAACAGCCAGCGGTTCATCGCCACCAGCAGGCCCAGGTTGATCAGGCTCACGGCCAGGTATGGCGCCTGCTTGCCCAACAGGAATTCCAGGCGGGTCAGGGGTGTGGCGTAGAAGTTGGTGATGGAGCCCAGTTCCTTCTCGCGCACGATCCCCAGGGCCGTGAGCATCGCCGGGATAAACGCGAGGATCAGCGCCATCACGCCGGGACCGATAGCGTTCACGCTGACCACGTCCTGGTTGTAGCGAAAGCGGGTTTCCAGTTTGGCGGCCGCTTGCTGATTCAGTGGTGTGCTGTTCAGTTCGGCCAGTTGTTGGAGGTTGGCCTGGTGCACGGCCTCGACATAATTGCGGCTGGTTTCCGCACGGAACGGCATGCCGCCATCGAGCCAGGCGGCCACGGCGGGTTGGCGGCCGGCGTAGAGATCGCGGCCGAACCCTGGCGGAATCTCCAGCGCCAGTTTGATTTCCGAGCGTTGCAGGCGTTTGTGCAGTTCGTTGGAGTCAGTGATCGGCGGCTGTTCGGCGAAATAGCGCGAACTGCGAAAGGCCTCCAGATAGGCCCGGCTTTGCGGCGTCTGATCCTGGTCGTAGACGGCGAAGGCGAGTTTCTCCACGTCCAGGGAAATGCCGTAGCCGAAGATCACCATCATGAAAATCGCCCCCAACAGGGCGAAGGCCATGCGCACTTTGTCCCGCAGCAGTTCCTTGCCTTCGCGGCTGGCCACGGCCAACAGGCGGGCGACGCTGAACCCGCGTTTGCTGACGGGTGGGGCCATGGGTTCGCTGACGGTTTCGGAGGGCGCGGTGGCCGCTTCGGGCGCGCCTTGGGCCTGTTCGAGGCAGGTGACGAACGCCGCTTCCAGGGTTTCGCCGTGGAACTGCTGTTGCAGCGCGTCCGGCGTGTCGCAGGCCAGCACCTTGCCCGCGTGCATCAGCGAGATGCGGTCGCAGCGCTGGGCTTCGTTCATGAAGTGGGTGGACAGGAAGATCGTCACGCCCTGTTCCCGGGACAGTTCGATCAGCAGCCGCCAGAAGTCATCCCGCGCGGCCGGGTCGACGCCCGAGGTCGGCTCATCGAGGATCAGCACTTCCGGGCGGTGCAGCACCGCCACCGCCAGGGACAAGCGCTGGCGCAGGCCCAGCGGCAACTCGCCGGACGGCTGCTCGGCAACGTCGCCCAGGTCAAAACGCTTGATCAATTCGTCGATGCGCTGGCCGCTCTCGGCCTTGGGCAGGTCGAACAACTGCGCATGCAGCACCAGGTTCTGGCGCACGCTGAGTTCGCCGTACAGCGAGAAGCTTTGCGACATGAAACCCACGCGCTTGCGGGTGGCCAGGTCCTTGGCGTTGACCGGGTTGCCCAGCAGCGTGGCGGTGCCCTCGGTGGCGGGCATCAACCCGGTGAGGACTTTCATGGTGGTGGTCTTGCCGCAGCCGTTGGAGCCGAGGAAACCAAAGATCTCGCCCCGGCCAATCGCGAAGCTGACCTTGTTGACTGCCGTGAAGTCGCCGAAGCGCAAGGTCAGGTCGTGGGCTTCGATGGCGATGTCGGTGTTGTCGCTTTGCCGGGGCGGAATCACCAGCGGTTCATTGTTATGGGCACTGTCGCCCTGGAAATGGGTGAAGGCTTCGTCCAGTTTGCCGCTGGGCGTCGCGGCGGCCAGTTCGCTGCTCAGGCCGTCGGCGATCAGCTTGCCGCGGTCGAGCATCAGGCAGTGTTCAAACTGCTCGGCTTCTTCCATGTAGGCGGTGGCCACCAGCAGTGTGAGCTGCGGGCGTTCGCTGCGTACGGTTTCCACCAGTTCCCAGAAGCGTCGACGGGACAATGGGTCGACCCCGGTGGTGGGTTCGTCGAGGATCAACAGGTCCGGGTCGTGGATCAGCGCACAGCAAAGGCCGAGCTTCTGCTTCATGCCGCCGGAGAGCTTGCCGGCAGGTCGCTCGGCGAAGCGTGCGAGGTCGGTGGCCAGCAGCAGGTTGTGCATGCGCTGGTCGCAATCGGCTTTTGACAGGCCGAACAGCGTGGCAAAGAACCGGATGTTTTCGCTGATGGACAGCTCGGGGTAAAGGTTACCGCCCAGGCCTTGAGGCATGAAGGCGATGCGCGGGTACAGGCTGTTGCGGTGGCGGCGGTCTTCGATGGAGCCGCCGAGTACTTCCAGCTCGCCCTGTTGAAGCTTTTTGACCCCGGCGATCAAGCCCAGCAGGCTCGACTTGCCGGCGCCGTCCGGGCCGATCAGGCCGCAGCGTGTGCCGGCAGGCAGGCTGAAGGCGATGTCGATCAGCGCCTGTTGCTTGCCGTAGCGATGGTTGATCCCCGTGGCGTGCAGCGCCAGGCCGCTCATTGCAGGTTGGCCGGCCAGTCCAGGTCAGCGGTGCGCACATAGCCGGCGCCGGGCATGCCCGGTTTGGCTTGGGGCACGGCGCTTGGTTGGGTCAGGCGCAGCTTGACCCGGAACACCAGCTTCTGACGTTCGTCGCGGGTTTCCACTTCCTTGGGGGTGAACTGCGACTTGGCGGCGACGAAGCTGATTTTCGCCGGCAGCGGTTGCTTCGGCAGGGCGTCGAGGACGATCCGCGCCTCACTGCCGACGGTCAGGGCGCCGGTTACCGAAGCGGGCAGATACAGGTTCATGTATTGGTCGTTGGGGTCGATCAGCAGCAACACGCGACCACCCGCGCCGAGCACTTCGCCGGGTTCGGCCAGGCGTAGCTGGATGATGCCGTCGATAGGCGCCCGCAGGCTGCTGTCTTCGATTTCACTGGTGAGCTGGGCGACCTGAGCCTGGGCGGCGCCGATGGCGGCCTTTACCGAATTGACCTGGGCCTGGGCGGCGACCACGGCAGCGTTGCCGGTGTTTTGCCGGGCCTGCTGCTGGTCGATCAGCTGGCCGCTGGCGAAGCCGCGCTTGTACAGCTCCTGGGTGCGCTTGAGTTCCTGGCTGGCCAGCAGTTGTTCGCTCCGGCGCAGTTGCACATTGGCTTCGGCAGCAGCGAAATTCTCCCTGGCCCGCAGCACTTCGGCTTCGGCCTGGGCGCGCTGGGCTTCCAGGGTGCGGGTGTCCATGCGCGCCAGCAGTTGGCCCTTGAGCACCTTGTCGCCTTCGTCCACCCGCACTTCGGCGAGGCGCCCGGGGATCTTGGCGGCGATCTGCACTTCAGTCGATTCCAGCCGGCCATTGCCCATGCTCAAGCCTTCGGGCAGGCGGTCCTGGGTGGATTGCCAATAGCCGAAGCCGCCGGCGGCCAGCAGCAAGACAATCAATGGAATGGCGAAAAGATGGGAGGTACGGTGGTTCGTCGACATGGGTGCATCCTGCGGCGTTAGCGTCCTAGTTTGACCGATCCTGCCCGGAGGCCCTTGATGCGGGTCAAATGAAGCGCCAGCCTAACCCGGTTGGCGCGCAGATGCATGCGCCATGGGCGTGACCGCAGGGTTCTGCTGTTTCAGCGCAGGCCGAGTACGGCGGCCCATTGCTCGGCGGTGACCGGCATCACCGAAAGGCGGCTGCCTTTTTGCACCAGGGGCAACTCGGCGAGGGCGGTTTGCTGTTTCAGATAGCCCAGCCCCAGGACCTTCGCAAAGGTCTCGACGTGGGCAACATTGATCGCGCTCCACGGGTTTTTTTCAGGGCTGGCCTTGGCGTCGAAATAATGACTGTCGGGCTCCAGCGCGGTCGGGTCCGGGTAGGCTGCCTCGACGATTTTACCGATGCCGGCAATCCCCGGTTCCGGGCAGCTGGAGTGGTAGAAGAAGAACTGGTCACCCACCGCCATCGCCCGCAGGAAGTTCCGCGCCTGGTAGTTGCGCACCCCGTCCCACCGGGCCTCGCCGAGCTTTTCCAGGCCCTTGATGGACAGTTCATCGGGCTCGGATTTCATCAGCCAATAGGCCATGTTTTCGCTCCTCAAAAGTCGATTGGGAAAGTTGTCCTGCAATTTTATGACAAACCGACAGTCGGTTGGCGTCAAGGTTTGCGTGTTGGTTCACGTTAACGCAGAATGCCGGGGTTTTGAGCTTGACGCAGCTGGCACGGACTACTAATGGAACGTTGCTGTCATCGTGTGCAAGATGCCTGAAGGGGGGCAATCGATGAAACGCAAACCGGATTTACTATGGATTTTGGTTATTTTGTTCGGCCTGGGCGTTGTGACCACCGGCTATGCGCAGAGCTTGTGGTCGAACAAGACTGACGCACCGATTGAACTCGCACAGCAACAGCCGCAACCGTTCAAACGCTGACCCGTCTTCAAGGCGCTGCTGATTCCAGTAGCGTCTCTGCTATATACCAATCCTTATCGGTGACTGTGCCCTCAAGCGGTACATCCCAGCTTGCCTGTGCCAATCGTTCGACCTTCTGGCATTCATGGGCCAGGCCCAACAGCGTCGGCTTGCGCCAGGATTTCCGGCGGGCCATGTAGGCCAGGCTGCGGTCATAAAACCCGCCGCCCATGCCCAACCGTCCGCCCACATCATCAAAGCCAACCAGTGGCAGCAGCACCAGGTCCAGCGCCCAGACCTTGCGTTGCCGGCTGGCATTTACCTGGGGCTCGAGGATGCGAAAACGGTTGGGCCTCAGCTTTTCGCCGGGGCGCACTCGCTGGAATACCATCTTGGTTCGCGGCCATGCACTGAGCACCGGCAGGTACGTCGCCTTGCCCCGGCGCTGTGCAGCGCGCAGCAGCAGGCGCGGATCGATTTCACCGTCCGTCGGTAGATATAAGGATAGGTGTTTGGCCCGGCGAAACAGCGGGTGCTGTGCCAGTTGCCGATACAGGCCCAGGGCGGCCTGGCGTTGCTCGCTTGGCGTCAGGGCGCGGCGGGCTTTGCGCAGCATGCGTCGAAGTTGCGGGCGTGAAAGCGGCGCAGGTTCGGTCATGGTTTTCGGCTCATAAAACAATGCCAGTCCTGGGACTGGCATTGGATTTGGGAATCAGGCTCCCCGACAGAACCGCTGTCGACTTAGCCCTTGAACCCGAAAGTTCAAGGTGGAAGAAACAGTAGGCTTTAAGGCTTTCCGTCTAGCGGACATGCACACCAGCCCAACGTGTAACTTCCAGGGTAGTGCGAATCGGCTCAGGGACATCGCCGACTGGCAAGCACGCCAGGGAGTGGGGCGAGTATACCCGAAACCGACGCCGCAATCAGCCCTTGGGTGGCTCTGGATCGGTAGAAAGTACCAGATCGACCCGCTCCAGCAGGTCGCGCACCTGCTCGCGCGTCGAGCCGCTGGCCTGCACGTCAGGCCGTTCCTGCTTATGCAGCAGATCGTGGGTAATGTTCAGGGCGGCCATCACGGCGATGCGATCGGCGCCGATGACTTTGCCGCTGCTGCGGATTTCGCGCATCTTGCCGTCCAGGTAGCGGGCAGCGCTCACCAGGTTGCTGCGTTCTTCCTGGGGGCAGATGATCGAATATTCTTTGTCGAGAATCTGCACGGTGACGCTATTGCTTGAACTCATGAGTCTTGCTCCAGGGCCTTCAGGCGCGAAATCATCGATTCGACCTTACGCCGGGCGATTTCGTTTTTTTCAATGAGGTGAGCGCGTTCCTCGCGCCAGGTCTTTTCCTGAGCTAATAGGAGTCCGTTTTGGCTCTTAAGTTGCTCGACCCGGTTAATTAGCAGCTCGAGTCTGGCCATCAGCGCTTGCAGGTCGGTGTCTTCCATTGGGTTCCACTGGATTTTGTCTGATGAATGGCAACTGCTGGATAAACGATCTGACGCCCTCGATAGTCTTGGTACGTCTGCCGATGCTAGGATACAGCGCTTCATTCTAGACATTGCGCCGTCTGGCGCCTAGCTCACCATGCCCATTCAGAACTCCCCGTACGATGCTTTTTCCAAACTGCTGAGTTCCAGCGGTCATCCTTGCTCGCCTGCCGAACTGCACGGCGTGCTGCTGGGCCGCAGCTGCACCGGTGTCGGCTTTGATGCCGACAACTGGCTGGCCGACGTCGCCGAGCTGCTGGAAACCGAGCCTACCGAAAACGTGCGCAATGCGCTCATCGGCCTGCAAGAGATGGTTAAAGGCGAGCTGACCGGTGATGACGTCACCGTCGTCCTGCTGCTGCCTACCGATGACGCGCCGCTCACCGAGCGCGCCGCCGCGTTGGGCCAATGGTGCCAAGGCTTCCTCCACGGTTTCGGCGTGAACGCCGGCGGCCTCGACCTGAGCACCGATGCCCAGGAAGTGCTGCAGGACCTGGCCGCCATCTCTCAGGTGCAAGACGCCCTGGAAGAGTCCGAAGACGGCGAAAGCGACTACATGGAAGTCATGGAATACCTGCGCGTCGCGCCGCTGCTGCTGTTCACCGAGACCCGTAAATCGGCTGAGCCCGCTGCACCCAAGCCGTCGCTGCACTAAGAAAGGAAGCCCATCTGCCCATGATCCATATCCCCAAAGCGGAATACACCCGGCGCCGCAAGGCGCTCATGGCGCAGATGGAACCCAACAGCATCGCCATCCTGCCGGCGGCCGCGGTAGCCATCCGCAACCGTGACGTCGAGCACGTCTACCGCCAGGACAGCGACTTCCAGTACCTGAGCGGCTTCCCGGAACCGGAAGCGGTGATCGTGCTGATGCCTGGCCGCCAACACGGCGAGTACGTGCTGTTCTGCCGCGAACGCAACGCCGAGCGCGAACTGTGGGACGGCCTGCGGGCCGGCACCGAAGGCGCGATCCGCGATTTTGGCGCCGATGACGCCTTCCCGATTACCGATATCGACGACATCCTGCCCGGCCTGATCGAAGGCCGTGACCGAGTGTATTCGGCCATGGGCAGCAATGCCGAATTCGACCGGCACCTGATGGAGTGGATCAACGTGATCCGCTCCAAAGCGCACCTCGGCGCCCAGCCACCGAACGAATTTGTTGCCCTGGATCATCTGCTTCACGACATGCGCCTGTATAAATCGGCGGCAGAGGTGAAGGTGATGCGCGAGGCGGCACGGATTTCCTGCGCGGCCCATGTACGGGCGATGCAGGCCAGCCGCGCCGGGTTGCATGAGTTCAGCCTGGAAGCGGAGCTCGACTACGAGTTTCGCAAGGGCGGGGCGAAGATGCCGGCCTATGGTTCCATCGTCGCCTCGGGGCGCAACAGCTGCATCCTGCATTACCAGCAGAATGACGCGCTGCTCAAGGACGGCGACCTGGTGCTGATCGACGCCGGCTGCGAGATCGACTGCTACGCCAGCGACATCACCCGCACCTGGCCGGTGAGCGGCAAGTTTTCCGCCGAGCAGAAGGCGATTTATGAAATCGTGCTGGCTTCCCAGGAAGCCGCCTTTGCCGAAATCGCCCCGAACAAGCATTGGAACCAGGCCCACGAGGCGACGGTGCAAGTGATCACTGCCGGGCTGGTGAAGCTGGGATTGTTGCAGGGTGATGTCGACGAACTGATCGCCAGTGAAGCCTATAAAGCCTTCTACATGCACCGCGCCGGCCACTGGCTGGGGATGGATGTGCACGATGTCGGCGAATACAAGGTCGGCGGAGAGTGGCGGGTGCTGGAAGTCGGCATGGCACTGACCGTGGAGCCGGGGATTTACATCTCGCCGGACAACCAGAACGTGGCGAAGAAATGGCGTGGCATTGGCGTACGCATCGAGGACGACGTGGTGGTGACCAAGCAAGGCTGTGAAATTCTGACCGGTGGCGTGCCCAAGTCCGTCGCCGAGATCGAAGCATTGATGGCGAGCGCCCGATGAGCCGGGTCAACCTGGCGATTATCGGCGGCGGCCTGGTGGGTGCCAGCCTCGCATTGGCCTTGCAGGCCGGGGCCAAGGCCCGGGGCTGGAAGATCGTGCTGATCGAGCCGTTTGCCCCCGGCGACAGCTACCAGCCGAGCTATGACGCGCGTTCTTCAGCGCTGTCCTTTGGCGCGCGGCAGATCTATCAACGGTTGGGCGTGTGGCAGGAAATCTCTCGCCGCGCCGAGCCGATCAAACAGATTCATGTGTCGGACCGTGGCCGCTTCTCTACCGCGCGCCTGTCCGCCATGGAAGAGGGTGTGCCGGCGCTTGGCTATGTGGTGGAAAACGCCTGGCTGGGCCAATGCCTGTGGCAAGGGCTGGACAAGGACGTGGTCAGTTGGCGTTGCCCGGCGGAAGTTACGCGCATGGAGCCGCTTGCCGATGGCTACCGCCTGACCCTCAATGACGAAACCGTGCTGGAGTGCGACCTCGCGGTGCTGGCCGATGGCGGTCGCTCAGGTTTGCGCGAGCAACTGGGCATCGGCGTTAAAAAGCGGCCGTACAACCAGAGCGCCCTGATCGCCAACATCACCCCAAGCGAGGCCCACAACGGCGAGGCGTTCGAGCGGTTCACCGACGAAGGCCCGATGGCCTTGCTGCCGTTGCCGGACAACCGCTGCGCGCTGGTCTGGACCCGCGTCGGCATGGACGCCAAGCGCCTGGCCGATCTGGACGAACGCAGCTTCCTGAGTGAACTGCAGGGCGTGTTCGGCTACCGCCTGGGCACCCTCAAACAAGTCGGTGCGCGCCACCTGTACCCGCTGACGCTCGTGGAAGCGGAAGAACAAGTGCGCTCTCATCTGGCCGTACTTGGCAATGCCGCCCACAGCCTGCACCCGATTGCCGGTCAGGGCTTCAACCTGTCCCTGCGGGATGCCTACGCGTTGGCCGAGGCGCTGCTGGCCGGGCCGGCGATTCCGGGCGACCTGGCGACACTGCAGGCGTACCGCGAGCGTCAGCGCATGGACCAGAAACTCACCGTCGGCTTCTCCGATCAGGTCACCCGCCTGTTTGGCAGTGCGCAACCGTTGGTCGCGCTGGGCCGCAACATGGGCTTGCTGGGCCTCGACTTGCTGCCGCCGGCCAAGCGCTGGTTCGCGCGCCAGGCCATGGGCCTGGGCACCCGTCCCGATGCGTGAGTGGCTGACCCGACGCCTGGGCAAGGCGCGGCTGTTGCGCTGGATCATGACTCTGTACCCGCCGTACCTCGGGGCCGGAGTTCGGGTGTTGCACATCGGCAGCGATTTCCGCGAGGTCAAGGTGCGCATGGGCCTGGGCTGGTACAACCGCAACTACGTCGGCACGCAGTTTGGCGGCAGCCTGTATTCGATGGTCGACCCGTTCTACATGCTGATGCTGATGGAGAACCTGGGCCGCGACTACATTGTCTGGGACAAGGCTGCCGCTATCGACTTTATCTCGCCGGGCAAAGGCCCGGTGTTCGCCGAATTTTCCATCGACCATGCGTTGCTGGACGAGATTCGCCAGCACACCGCCAGCGGCGACAAGTATTTACCGCAGCTCAAGGTACAGATTCATGACGGCTCCGGCACCCTGGTGGCGCGGGTCGACAAAACCCTTTACGTGCGGCGCAAGCTGCAATCGAGACAGGCTTAAAGCATGGGCATGCGCGCAGATGTGCTGATTGTCGGGGCCGGAATGGTCGGAAGCGCCCTGGCGCTGGCGTTGCAGGGCAGTGGCCTGCAGGTGCTGCTGCTCGACGGCAGCCCCCTGAGTGTCAAGCCGTTCGACCCTCATGCTGCGTTCGAACCGCGGGTGAGCGCCTTGTCGGCCGCCAGCCAGCGCATCCTCGAGCGCCTTGGCGTGTGGGACGGGATTGTCGAGCGACGTGCCAGCCCGTACGGCGAGATGCAGGTGTGGGACGGCAGCGGCACCGGGCAGATCCACTTCTCGGCGGCCAGCGTGCATGCTGAGGTGCTGGGGCATATCGTCGAAAACCGTGTGGTCCAGGACGCCTTGCTCGACCGCCTGCACGACTGCGACCTCGGCCTGCTGGCCAATGCGCGCCTGGAACAGATGCGCCGCTCCGGCGATGACTGGCTGCTGACCCTCGCCGATGGCCGCACCTTGCGCGCGCCACTGGTGGTCGCGGCGGACGGTGCCAACTCGGCAGTACGTCGCCTGACCGGCACCGCTACCCGTGAGTGGGATTATTTGCACAACGCCATCGTCACCAGTGTGCGCAGCAGCCAGGTGCATCAAAAGACGGCCTGGCAGCGTTTTACCGACAATGGCCCGCTGGCATTCCTGCCGCTGGTGCGGGACGGGCAGGAAGACTGGTGTTCGATCGTCTGGTCGACCACCCCGAGTGAGTCCGAGCGCTTGATGGCGCTGGACGATGAAAGCTTCTGCCGTGAACTGGAAAATGCCTTCGAAGGCCGCCTGGGCAGCGTGATAAGCGCCGATCTACGGCTGTGCGTGCCGTTGCGTCAGCGCCACGCCAAACGTTACGTGGCCGAAGGCCTGGCATTGATTGGCGACGCGGCCCACGTCATTCATCCGCTGGCGGGGCAGGGGGTGAACCTGGGCTTCCTCGATGCGGCGGTGCTCGCCGAGGTCCTGCTGGCGGCCAACGAGCGCGGCGAGCGCCTGGCGGATGTGAAGGTGCTCAGCCGTTACGAGCGTCGGCGCATGCCGCACAACCTGGCGCTGATGGCGGCGATGGAAGGCTTTGAGCGGTTGTTCCAGGCCGATCAACTGCCGTTGCGCTGGCTGCGTAATGCAGGGCTGAAGGTGGTTGAGCAGATGCCGGAGGCCAAGGCGTTGTTTGTGCGTCAGGCATTGGGTTTGACCGGGGATTTGCCGGAGCTGGCCAAGGCCTGAGGGTGCTGTGCAACATCTGGTAACGGCTCCGTTGAGCGTTACCAAATGTGAGTCCTTATCATTTGCGCTCTTTTTGCAAATGAGAGACCGCACCCATGCTGGCACCCAAGCGCCTCCTGACTGCCCTGGCACTCACTCTTATCGGCAGCACCACCGTGCAGGCGGCCGATGAGGTCGTGGTCTACTCCTCGCGCATCGACGAACTGATCAAGCCGGTGTTCGACGCCTACACCAGGAAGACCGGCGTGCAGGTGAAGTTCATCACCGACAAGGAAGCGCCGCTGATGCAGCGCATCAAGGCCGAAGGTGAAAACGCCACCGCCGACCTGCTGCTCACCGTCGACGCCGGCAACCTCTGGCAGGCCGAGCAGATGGGCATCCTGCAGCCGTTCACCTCTGCGGTGATCGACAAGAATATTCCCCTTCAATACCGTTCTTCGGCCCATGCCTGGACCGGCCTGAGCCTGCGAGCGCGGACCATCGCCTACTCCACCGATCGCGTGAAACCGGGCGACCTGACCACCTACGAAGCCCTGGCCGACAAACAGTGGGAAGGCCGCCTGTGCCTGCGCACCGCGAAGAAGGTCTACAACCAGTCGCTGACCGCCACCCTGATCGAAACCCACGGCGCGGCCAAGACCGAAGAAATCGTCAAGGGCTGGGTCAACAACCTGTCCACCGACGTGTTCTCCGATGACATTGCCGTGCTGGAAGCGATCAACGCCGGGCAGTGTGACGTGGGCATCGTGAACACCTACTACTACGGCCGCCTGCACAAGCAGAAGCCGGACCTGGCGGTGAAGTTGTTCTGGCCGAACCAGGGCGACCGCGGGGTGCACGTCAACCTGTCGGGCATCGGCCTGACCAAGCACGCACCGCACCCGGAAGCAGCCAAGGCGCTGGTGGAGTGGATGACCACGCCGGAAGCGCAGAAGATCTTTGCGGATGTGAACCAGGAGTTCCCGGC
Organism: Pseudomonas sp. NPDC087814; assembly: GCF_044742865.1. Lineage (NCBI taxonomy): Bacteria > Pseudomonadati > Pseudomonadota > Gammaproteobacteria > Pseudomonadales > Pseudomonadaceae > Pseudomonas > Pseudomonas sp. NPDC087814. The sequence goes on from NZ_JBIUVK010000013.1 coordinate 121,820, forward strand.
CAACCCGGCGGTGCCGCCGTCGGCGGAGGTGGCGACCTGGGGCAAGTTTGTAGCTGACACATTGCCGGTGGAAGTGGCGGGCAAGCGTCAGGCTGAGGCTATTCGCTTGATGGATCGCGCTGGCTGGAACTAGATACAATTTGCAAGGCGCCGCCGATCTAAATGTGGGGGCGGGTTTGTGTGGGAGCGGGCCCGCTCCCACATTGGTTAGCGCTGGCTTCAAGCTATTCATTCTCTGAGAATTAACCTTTGGCCCATCCCGCCCAACGCCGCTGGTACCTGCCGGTCTTCACCGTCGCCGCCCTGGTGCTGCTGCCGTTGAGCGTGCTGTTGCTGTCGTGGCAGACCATCGACCACCAGATCTGGTCCCACCTGTGGGAAACCCAGATGCCACGTCTGCTGGGCAACACCTTGACCCTGGTGCTGGGCGTCGGTGTGGGCGTCACGCTGCTGGGCGTCAGCCTGGCCTGGCTGACCAGCCTCTGCGAATTCCCGGGCCGGCGCTGGCTGGACTGGGCGTTGATGCTGCCCTTCGCGATTCCCGCCTATGTGCTCGCCTTCGTCTTCGTCGGCCTGCTGGACTTCTCCGGCCCGGTGCAAACCCTGCTGCGCGAATGGTTTGGTACAGGCTTGCGCCTGCCGCGTGTGCGCTCGACCAGCGGTGTGATCATCGTGCTGGTGCTGGTGTTCTACCCCTATGTTTATCTGCTGGCACGCACCGCGTTCCTCGCCCAGGGCAAAGGCCTGATGGAAGCGGCGCGTGTCTTGGGGCAGTCGCCGTGGCAAGCGTTCTGGCGGGTGGCCCTGCCCATGGCGCGTCCCGCCATCGGTGCGGGCGTGGCCCTCGCGCTGATGGAAACCCTGGCGGATTTCGGTGCCGTCTCGGTGTTCAACTTCGACACCTTTACCACCGCCATCTACAAGACCTGGTACGGCTTTTTCAGCCTCTCCAGTGCCGCGCAACTGGCCAGCCTGTTGCTGTTGGTGGTGATGCTGGTGCTGTACGGCGAGCGCCGCGCCCGGGGCGCCAGCCGGCCGAGCAACGAGCGACCTCGCGGCAAGGCGCTTTACCATCTGCGCGGGTTCAAGGCGGCGGCGGCCAGTGGTTGGTGCGGATTGGTGTTCGCCTGCGCGTTCGTGATCCCGATGCTGCAACTGGTGGCCTGGTTCTGGCAGCGTGGCCGTTTCGACCTGGACGAGCGCTACGCCGGTTTGATCGTCCATACCCTGTACCTGGGCGGTATGGCTGCCCTGATCACCGTCAGCGTGGCCCTGGTGCTGGCGTTCGCCCATCGCCTGGCGCCCACCCGGGCCATCCACTCCGGCATCAGCCTGGCCAACGTAGGTTACGCGCTGCCCGGCTCGGTACTGGCGGTGTCGATCATGCTGGCGTTCAGCTACCTGGATCGTGAACTGGTGATCCCGGTCTCCGGCTGGCTGGGGGGCGCCGGCAAACCGCTGTTACTGGGCAGTTTGTCGGCCTTGCTGCTGGCGTATCTGGTGCGCTTCATTGCGGTGGCCTACGGGCCGCTGGAAAACAGCCTGGCGCGAATCCGTCCGTCCTTGCCGGAAGCCGCCCGCAGTCTTGGGGTCAGCGGGCCGCGACTGTTTTGCAAAGTGTATCTGCCACTTTTGCTGCCGGGCACCCTGAGCGCGGCGCTGCTGGTGTTTGTCGATGTGCTCAAGGAAATGCCGGCGACCCTGCTGATGCGCCCGTTCGGCTGGGACACGCTGGCGGTGCGGATTTTCGAGATGACCAGCGAAGGGGAGTGGGCGCGGGCTTCGCTGCCGGCCCTGACCCTGGTATTGGTGGGGCTGTTACCGGTCATCGGGTTGATCCGACGTTCGGCGCGACGAATCGGTTAGGTGCCAGTCCTACGGCTTGAGGCTACAATGCGCGGCATTCGGTGCGGTCGATCTTTCAGATCGGGTTGCTGAACGCGGCTACAGGCCTTGTATTTCAAGGCGTGCGGCCCGAACGGCGACCGTCCGCACCTTCGCCACGCCCGGAAGGAGAAACCCATGGGACAGCGCACGCCTCTGTATGACCTGCATCTCGCCCTTGGCGCGAAAATGGTCGATTTTGGCGGTTGGGATATGCCTTTGCACTACGGCTCGCAGGTTGAGGAGCACCATCAGGTGCGACGCGACTGCGGGGTGTTCGATGTATCCCATATGACCGTGATCGATATCACAGGCCCCCAGGCCAAGGAATGGCTCCAGCATTTGCTGGCCAATGATGTTGACCGATTGCACGGCTGCGGCCGCGCGTTATACAGCGCCATGCTCAACGAGCAGGGCGGCGTGGTGGACGACATGATCGTCTACCGTACCGAGGGCGGTTACCGGCTGGTGGTCAACGCTGCCACCCGTGACCAGGACATGGCCTGGATGCAGGCTCGGCTCGGCAGCTATCAGGCCCAGCTCCGCGAGCGGCCCGAATTGGCCATGCTCGCCATTCAAGGCCCCCATGCCCGGCAAAAGATCGCTGAACTGGTGACCCAGTCCCGCGCCACCCTGATCCATCAGCTCAAGCCCTTTGAAGGCCTGGCTGACGGCGACTGGTTTATCGCGCGCACCGGTTACACCGGCGAAGACGGTCTTGAAATTGTCCTGCCGGCCGATCAGGCCCCGGCGTTCTTCAACGACCTGGTAGGCGCAGGCATTTCGCCCATCGGCCTCGGCGCCCGCGACACGCTGCGCCTCGAGGCCGGCATGAACCTTTACGGTCAGGATATTCACCAGGACGTCTCGCCCCTGGCAGCCAACATGGCCTGGAGCATCGCCTGGGAGCCGGCCGAGCGGGATTTCATCGGCCGCGCCGCCCTGGAAGCCGAAAAGGCTGCGGGTGTGAAGTCCAAGCTGGTCGGCCTGGTGCTGGAAGAGCGCGGGGTTTTACGCGCTCACCAGGTGGTTCGTATCGCCAATGTTGGCGAAGGAGAGATCACCAGTGGTAGTTTCTCTCCTACGCTAAGCAAATCCATTGCCCTGGCGCGTGTGCCGTCGGCGACTGCTGACCGGGCCGAGGTGGAAATCCGCGGCAAGTGGTACCCGGTTCGGGTGGTCAAACCGACGTTCGTGCGCCATGGCAAAACATTGATCTAACTTTTCCGGCGGGCCAATGGCCGCTGACATTTTTCCTTGAGGACACAGACTATGAGCGATATCCCTGCCGACCTGCGTTTTGCCGAAAGTCACGAATGGGCCCGTCTGGAAGCTGACGGCACCGTGACCGTCGGGATCTCGGACCATGCCCAGGAAGCATTGGGGGATGTAGTGTTCGTTGAGTTGACCGAAGTCGGCAACGTGTTCAAGGCGGCTGACCAGGCCGGCGTGGTTGAATCGGTGAAGGCCGCTTCGGATATCTACTCGCCAATTGCTGGCGAAGTGATCGCGGTGAACGACGCCTTGAGCGGTGAGCCAGAGCTGTTGAACTCCGACCCTTACGGCGCCTGGATCTTCAAGCTCAAGCCAAGCAACCCGGATGAACTGAAAAAATTGCTGGACGCTGCCGGCTACAAGGCTGCCATCGGCGAGTGATCCCGCTGCGGGAGCCGGCAACCGGCTCCCGCAAAGGTTTTGTCAGCGCTTCAACACCGCTTTTACCGCCGCTACCGAACGCTCTACGTCCGCTTTCGTCATCGCCGTGAACATCGGCAACGACACAATCAAACGCCCCACTTTTTCCGCTACCGGGAACATGCCTTCCTTGAATCCCTGTGCCTTGTACAAGCTCAGCAGGTGGATCGGTGGGTAGTGATAGCCAATGCCGACGCCATGGGCCTGCATCTGCTCCATGAACGTGGCGCGTGCGGGCAGGCCGTCCTGGCGCTCTGGCAGTACCAGCTGGAACAGGTGCCAGTTGCTGTTTTCGAAGTCTGCCGGTGGCAATTGCGCACCGTACTGCGCTTCAAAATCACTGCCGAAGCATTCGAAATAGTGACGCGCCAGTTCCTGGCGGTGGGCAGTGATCTTCTCGATATGGGCAAACTGGCCCAGGCCGATGGCGGCTGCGATGTCGGTCATGTTGAACTTGCCGCCCAACACATCCACGTCCAGGCCATCGAAGCCGGTGCGGGTCACGCCCTGCAGGCGATATTTTTCCGCCAGGCGCGCTTCTTCAGCGTTGTTCAATACCAGGCAGCCGCCTTCGGACGAGGTGATGTTCTTGTTCGCCTGGAAGCTGAACGATACGAAATCGCCGGTAGCGCCAATGCGTTGGCCATCCCAGCTGGAACCCAGGGCCTGGGCTGCATCTTCGACGATGCGCAGGTTGTACTTGTTGGCCAGCGCGTAGAGCAATGGCATGTCCAACGGCAGGCCCGCCAGGTATACCGGGATGATTGCCTTGGTGCGCGGTGTGATCGCGGCTTCCACCTGGGCCAGGTCGATATTGCGGGTCACCGGGTCGATGTCGGCGAACACCGGCGTGGCACCGACTTCCAGAATCACGTTGGCCGTGGCTACCCACGAAATCGGGGTGGTGATGACTTCGTCACCAGGCCCGATACCGGCGATGCGCAAGGCAATCTCCATGGTGCAGGTGCCCGAGTTGAAGGTACGCACCGGGCGCCCCCCAAAATATTCCGACAACTGCGCCTCGAACGCCTGCACTTTCGGCCCGCTGGTGATCCAGCCGGAGCGCAGTACGTCGCCTACCGCCGAGATGGTGGCTTCATCAATGGTGGGCTTGGAGAACGGCAGAAAGGGCAGTTGGCTCATGACGTTGAAGGCATCCGTTTCAGAAGGCGATGAGAAAAAAGCATATCAATGCCGGGCATGGTTGCACGGCTCGACTGAATATAGCCTGTCGTCTGTGAATGAATCGTCCCGCCTGAAACAAAAAATGCCGCCTCGGGAGCGGCATTTCAGCATCGGTGTCAGAAGGCAACGCGTGCCTCAAGAAACACGTTCTGCTCTTTGAGCTTGCCTTTGAGCTGTTCGTCCCGGGCGTTTATCCGATTGGCGAACGTGTTGTAGCCGGTCTCGATCCCGCCCATGTCCACGTAACGCCAGCCGGTACCCAGGGTCAGGGTTTCGCTGACCTTGGCATCCAGCCCCAGGCCAACGCTGTAGGCGAAGTTGTATTGGCGATTGCTGGCGAAACGGCGGGTGTCGTTGGTCTGGTAACCCTCGGCGTCAACCTGGGCCACGCCGACTCCCGCCATACCGTAGAACGACAGCCATTCATTCATCGGGATGTTTTTATAACCGTTGAGCATCAGGCGCTGGCTGTCGGTGCGCAGGCTGTTGACGTTGGCATTGAACGGTGCCCAATGGGATTTGAAGGTCGAGTGGCTGGGCATCGTGTATTCCCCCTCCAGGCGCCAGCCATCGGCAAAGGCATAGCCCACGGCGAATGAGCCGGTGAACGTCTTGCTGCTGTCGGGGGCTTCTACCCGGTGGGTTACGCGTGGGCTGGTCAGCAGTGAGCTTGAGAGATTCTGCCGGGCGCTGTTGAGCTTTGCCGACCCGTACCAGCTTTCTGCCTGGGCATAAGGCGTGGCAACCGCGGCGAGCAGCAGGGCGTAGGAGAGTTTTTGCATGGTCATCGATTCACTCAGTCTGAAGGGAATCGATAGCTTGTTGCCGGGTGCGCCTGCAACTCGACAGGACTTTTCCTGTTCAGATGCGGAATCGCCAGCGTCTGGCGTAGGAAATCAGGGCAAAAAAATGCCGCTCTCGAGGAACGGCATTTTTTATGCGGCGGTATTACTCGGAAGCAATGGCGTTTTTTGCCAGGATTGCGTTCGCCAGGTCCATATCCGTGGCCTTGAGGCCAGGGTTATCGGCGCGGACTTTCTGCATCGCAGCTTCCAGGTATGGGCCACGGATGTTGCCGTCACTGGCGACGAAGCTACCGGCGTCGTCCTGGGCGGCGACTACCATTTTGTGGTCCTTGAAGGTCAGGTACGTCGAGCCGGTCGTGGCACCCGATGAGATGACATTACGCCAGAAGCTGTCGGCCATGGCTGAACCGACAGGAAGGGAAAGCACAGCGAGGGTTGCGACAGCATATTTTAGACGCATGATGGGTGACTCCGACTGGGTTATCTGAACAGTTTGATTGTAGATAGCCCAGCCGAGTTCCATGGATGACTAAACAGTTTCAACCTGCAAAATCACGCCTTCCTGACCAATGACACGTACGTGTGCCCCAGCCGGCGCGTCCGGCCCGGATGCCATCCACACACCGTCACCCACCTTGATCTTGCCACGGCCCTCGACGATGGCCTGATGCACCACAAAGGTGCGACCGATCAACTCGGAGCCGCGCATGTTCAGCCCCGGCTGGTCGCTGACCTTGGCGCTGCTGCGCTGGCGTCGCCACCAGTACACCGCCGTGAGGATCGACAACACGGCGAACAGCAGCAGTTGCCACTCCAGCCCCAGGCTCGGCACCAGGAACTTGATCACGCCCACGGCTGCCGCGGCGATGCCCATCCACAGCAGATAACCACCGGCACCGAACACTTCAAGGATCAACAGCACCGTGCCCAGTGCCAGCCAGTCCCAAAACGACAGGTGCTGCAGGAATTCCCACATGGTGCGTGCCTCAGGCTTTCTTGTTGTCGAAGGTTGCCTTGACGATTTCGCCGATGCCGCCGACTGCGCCAATCACCTGGCTGGCTTCCAGCGGCATCAGGATCACCTTGCTGTTGTTGGCCGAGGCCAGCTTGCCCAGTGCGTCGATGTATTTCTGGGCGACGAAGTAGTTGATGGCCTGCACGTTACCGGTGGCGATGGCTTCCGATACCACTTGAGTGGCGCGGGCTTCGGCCTCGGCCTGACGTTCGCGGGCTTCGGATTCCAGGAAGGCGGCCTGACGACCACCTTCGGCCTCCAGGATCTGCGCCTGCTTCTTGCCTTCGGCGGTCAGGATCGCGGAGGCTCGCAGGCCTTCGGCCTCGAGGATCTGCGCACGCTTGATCCGCTCGGCCTTCATCTGGCCGGACATGGCGGCCATCAGGTCGGCAGGCGGGCTGATGTCCTTGATCTCGATCCGGGTGATCTTGATGCCCCACGGTGCGGTGGCTTCGTCGACGGTGCGCAGCAGTTTTTCGTTGATGCCGTCACGCTGGCTGAGCATCGCATCCAGCTCCATGGAGCCGAGCACGGTACGGATGTTGGTTTGCAACAGGTTGCGGATGGCGTGTTCGAGGTTGTTCACCTCGTAGGCAGCCTGGGCGGTATTGACCACCTGGAAGAAGCACACGGCGTCGATCTGCACCGTGGCGTTGTCAGCGGTGATGACTTCCTGGGGTGGGATATCCAGCACGCTTTCCATCACGTTGATCTTGCGACCGATGCGGTCCATGACCGGAATGATGATGTTCAGGCCGGGCTTGAGGGTGTTGGTGTAGCGGCCGAAGCGCTCGACTGTCCACTGGTAACCCTGCGGGACCACCTTGAAACCCATGAAAAGGATGGCGACGGCCAAGCCTACAAAAAGAAGCAGTACGGTTCCGATCTGCATAACGATTCCTTGTCTGGTGACGGTGAAGCGAGGTTTTTCCGATTGTAACGGTGTTGTCACGGATAAGGACGGATTACCGCGCCATCGATCAAAGGATTTGTTTCTGAATCCCCAGGCGTCACTCGCAGTACCTCTTCAAGTGTTGTCAGTCCTGCCATTACCTTGCGCATACCGGCGGACCGCAAGCTGCACATTCCCTGGTCAAGGGCCGCCAGACGCAGGGCCTGGAGGTCGGTGCCCGGGCTGACCAGGGCCTTGAGGCGATCGTTCATCAGCATGATCTCGTAGACCCCGGCTCGACCCCGATAGCCACTTTCCCGGCACTCGCCGCAACCCACTGCCTGATGGACCTGCCCGGCTTGCCGCTTGCAGTGCGGGCACAACAGCCTGACCAGGCGCTGGGCCATCACCCCCAGCAGCGTGGCATTGATCAGGTAATGGGGAATGCCCAGTTCCAGCAAGCGGCTGATGGCGCCGGGCGCATCGTTGGTGTGCAACGTCGACAGCACCAGATGCCCGGTCAGGGCGGCCTGGATCGCCATTCCTGCGGTTTCCAGGTCGCGAATCTCGCCGATCATGATGATGTCCGGGTCCTGGCGCATCAGCGCGCGGATGCCGCTGGCGAAGGTCAGGTCGATGTTGTGCTGCACCTGCATCTGGTTGAAGGCCGGCTCCACCATCTCGATCGGGTCTTCGACGGTGCACAGGTTGACCTCGCGAGTGGCCAGTTGCTTGAGCGTGGTGTACAGCGTGCTGGTCTTGCCGGAACCGGTAGGGCCGGTGACCAGGATGATGCCGTTGGCCTGGCCGGTCATGGATTGCCAGCGTTGCAGGTCGTCGCTGGAAAGTCCCAGTTGCTGGAAATCCTTGTGCAGCACCTGCGGGTCAAAAATTCGCATCACCAGCTTTTCGCCGAAGGCTATGGGCAAGGTCGACAGGCGCAGTTCCACTTCCCCGCCCGTGGGGCTTTTGGTCTTCACCCGGCCGTCCTGGGGTTTGCGTTTTTCCGCCACGTTCATCCGGCCCAGGCTTTTCAGGCGGCTGACCACCGCCATCGTCACCTGGGATGGGAATTGATAGACGTCATGCAGCAGCCCGTCGATGCGAAAACGCACGCGCCCCTGATCGCGTCCGGGTTCGATATGGATATCACTGGCCCGCTGGCCAAAGGCGTACTGCAACAGCCAGTCGACGATGTTGACGATGTGCGCGTCGTTGGCGTCGGGCTCCTGGTCGCTGGCGCCGAGATTGAGCAGTTGTTCGATATTCGGCGCGCCGGAGGTTTTTTGATCAATGGCGCCGCTGACCGATTTCGCCAGTCGGTAAAACTCCACGGTGCAGCGCTGGATCTCCTGGGGATTGGCCAGCACCCGCTTGATGGAGCGCTTCAACACCTGAGCCAGGCCGGCTTCCCAACTGCACACGTAAGGCTGGGCACTGGCGACGGTAACGCTGTGGGCGTCGACCGCAACGGCCAGGATCTTGTGGCGCTGGGCAAAGGCATAGGACATCAGCGGCACCACCGCCGCGACGTCGATTTTCAACGGGTCGATACGCAGGTAGGGCTGGCCGCAGTGGCGGGCGAGCCATTCGGTCAGCATTTCCAGAGACGGCCCCTGGCTGGCAATGCATTCCAGGGGATGCAGCCCACTGTTCGCCGGTAGGGCCAGGTCGGCGGGCACCAGGCCCTGGTCGATCAGGGCAGGCAACAACTGATGGATTTCCAGCCAGCGATCCTGGGGATTTGGCGCAACGGACATGGTGACGTTCCTGGGCAACGATTAGGCGTAGTCCTCAGGCTAGTCACCCTTTGCGCTTCGGCCTCCGGAGTTTATTGCAGGCATTTACTGAGCTGCCGCCTGGACCGCCAGAGGCCGCGCAGCATCTGCCGGGCGCAGCTCCAGCGAGCACACACTGATCAGGTTACGAAGTTTTTCGCCGATCACCTGGGCCCGGTGCCAGCTCAGGCCATCCATCACGATATCGATCGCCAGCAGGTCGTCTTCACGCTGCACGCTCACCTGACGTGGCACCAGGAACTGCAGGGCAAAATAGTTGAGCACCCGGCACAACACGTCGGGTTCAGCCTCGGCGAGGATTTGATAGTGCGCCTGGCAGTGGGCATTGCTGACGGCCCAGGCGTCAACGCGTTGGGCGGGGTGGGAGGCTTCGACGACGTGCATGATGATTCTCCGGATTCGACTGGAGAAATTTTTGCATTCGTCGCGGGAGATTTCTTATCTAAAACAGCCTGTATTGGCTTATAAGAGAATCATGTAATTCTTTAAATCATGATTAATGGGTATTTCTATGCACGCTGAATTGGACGTGTACGACCGGCGCATTCTCGCGCTGTTGCAGGAAGACGCTTCGCTCTCCAGCGCGCAGATCGCCGAACAGGTCGGCCTGTCGCAGTCGCCGTGCTGGCGCCGGATTCAGCGGCTGAAAGAGGAGGGTGTGATTCGCGGCCAGGTCACCCTGCTGGATCGCAAGAAAATCGGCCTTAATACGCAGATTTTTGCCGAGGTGAAACTCAACGCCCACGGCCGTTCCAACTTCACTGAATTCACCGAGGCGATTCGCGGTTTTCCGGAAGTGTTGGAATGTTATGTGCTGATGGGGGCGGTGGACTTTTTACTGCGGATCGTCACGTCGGACATCGAGGCGTATGAGCGGTTTTTCTTTGAGAAGTTGTCGATGGTGCCGGGGATTCAGGAGGTCAACTCGATAGTGGCCTTGTCGGAGATCAAGTCCACCACGAGTTTGCCGGTGTTGCGCTGATAGTTGTCTTGGCCTGATTTTAGTGAAGAGGGAGCAAGGTTTTACAGGCGCAGCAGGGTTTTCCAGGCGCGATTCTGATACACCGCAATCGCCTGATGCATCCGCGCATCCAGCGACTCATCGGTGATCGGCTGGTTGGCCAGGTGCGCCAGCTTGTTCAGCTCGCCATACAAACGGTCCAGCTCGGCGATATCCAGCACCTGGCGTGCATGGTGCAGCCAGGCCAGGATGCGTTCGATACGCGGCAGTTGCTCGGCCAGGTCTTCCGGCTGTTGCTGGTAGCGCGGCAGTTGCAGGGCAACGGCGTCATCGGCCAGCAGGCGCGGCAGCCAGTTGGCCAGCTGTGCAGCGCCCTGGCGATTGCCACGCACGTTGCGATCCGCGGCCCAGGTGCGGGCCAGCAGCCAGCGGGAAGTGGTCAGGGAGAACAAACCCCAGCGCACGTCTTCCAGTTCTTCGGCGAACTGCTCCGGCGCGGCCTTGCGGATGTCTTCATCGTCGTCACCGGCCTGGACCAGCGGACGCCAGTCTTCCAGTAAGGCGTCCAGTGCGGCGCGCAATTCGCTGGTGGACTGACGCGGTGCGGCCTGGCCGAGGCTGCCGAGCAGGGCCCGCAGTTCGCCGAGGTTTTCCACCCAGTCCTGCAGCAGACGCCAGTGGCCGTTAAAACGGTATTGCTCGGCCAGGCGCTGGCTGCTGCCCAACAGATGCCACATGACGGCAGCAAATGCGTCGTCCAGCGGCATTTCGGCGTGCAGCACCGGTGCCGGCAGGCTCAGGGAGTAGCTGTTGGCGTCGAACAGGCGATAGCCACGCTCGGCCTTGCTGATATCGCACGGCATCAGCGCCAGGGTCGCGGCCAGTTCAGCGGCCAGCTCCAGCAGGGCGGCCGGGTCGCCTTCGCGCAGTTCCAGTTCCAGCTCGCAGATTTCTTCTTTCTGCTTGCCGGCAACCACGTGGCCCAGGTCCAGGGCGGCTTCGATCACCACCTTGGCCTTGCCGCGGCCCCAGGCGATTTCAGCGCGTTCGCGGACGAAATCGGTGGTGAAGATCGGCTTGAGGGTCTTTTTGTCCAGCTCGGCCAGTTGCTCGGGCCAGCATTCGCCGTCGAGTTTCTTCACGTCGAGCTTGGCTTTGGCCAGGTCCCAGTTGTACTCATTGCGTTCCGACAAGCCGGCGACGCTCTGGCCACGGGTCTTGAGGGTCTGGATCACTTCGTCGCCGTCTTTGCGCAGGCGCAGGGCCACTTTGGCCTGGGCCAGGTCGCGTTCCGGGGTGTCGAAGTACTGGTTCATCAACTCACGGCGTTCCCAGCCACTTTTGTTGCGTTTTTTCAGTAACGGGTGCTCACGCAGCGCGGCGAGGGTTTCGCGGCTGACACGGAGCTTGATTTCGGTTTCTTTCTGCATGGCCGGAAAATCCAGGATCGGGAGCGCAGCCGGGGAAAAGAGTGGCTGCCAAGGTCGTGCAGTGTACAGGACTGAGCCCGGCAACGTGCCGCAACGGTTTATTGTGTCACTCAGATAGCTCTATGATGGGGTTCGTCCGGGAAGTTGAGAGACAGCGCATGCCTTTACCGTCCATGAAAGAACAATTCGCCGCGCTGATTGCCGCGCCTTCGGTCAGTTGTACCCAGGCATCTCTCGACCAATCCAACCGCCCGGTCATCGATTTGCTCGCCACCTGGCTGGCAGACCTGGGCTTTGCCTGCGACATCCAGCAGGTCAGCCCCGGTAAATTCAACCTGTTGGCCAGTTTCGGCACCGGCCCTGGCGGCCTGGTGTTGGCGGGCCACAGTGACACCGTGCCGTACGACGGCGCCCTATGGCAGACCGATCCGCTCAAGCTGACGGAAGTCGACGGCCGCTGGGTAGGACTGGGCAGCTGTGACATGAAGGGCTTTTTCGCCCTGGTGATCGAAGCCGTCCAGCCGTTGCTCGACCAGCCTTTCAAGCAGCCGCTGCTGATTCTTGCTACCTGCGATGAAGAAAGCTCCATGGCCGGTGCTCGTGCACTGGCCGAGGCGGGTCGTCCCTTGGGCCGTGCGGCGGTGATCGGTGAACCCACCGGCCTCAAGCCCATCCGCTTGCACAAGGGCGTAATGATGGAGCGCATCGATATCCTCGGGCGCAGCGGCCATTCGTCGGACCCAAGCCTGGGCCACAGCGCCCTCGAAGCCATGCACGACGCCATTGGCGAACTGCGTGGCCTGCGCCTGGCCTGGCAGCGCGAATACCGCAATCCGCAGTTCAGCGTGCCGCAGCCGACCATGAACTTCGGCTGCATCCACGGTGGCGACAACCCCAACCGCATCTGCGGCCAATGCTCCCTGGAATTCGACCTGCGGCCCCTGCCGGGCATGGATCCCCAGGTGCTGCGCGCTGCCATCCGGCAGAAGCTCGAACCCTTGGCCGAGCGCCATCAGGTGAAGATCGACTACGCGCCGCTGTTCCCCGAAGTGCCGCCGTTCGAGCAGACCGAGGATGCAGAGTTGGTGCGGGTAGCTGAACGACTTACCGGTCATCGCGCCGAAGCAGTGGCGTTCGGCACCGAAGCGCCTTATCTTCAGCGCCTTGGTTGCGAGACCCTGGTGCTTGGCCCTGGCGATATCGCCTGCGCCCACCAGCCAGGCGAGTACCTTGAAATGTCACGCTTGACGCCTACAGTGCGTCTATTGCGTGAACTGATTCAACATTACTGCCTGACACCTGCATAAATTAACCCCTGCCCATCCGTACATAGAAGGAGAGCGAGCGTGTCGCCAAGCCTGTTCCGACGATAACCAACAGCCCGCTGTGCGTTTTTGCGATTCATCCTTTTTTGGCTGCTTTTTATTACAGGCCCAGGTTTTTATGCCCGAATACGTCAATTGGCTTCGTCACGCTTCGCCTTACATCAATGCCCACCGGGATTGCACCTTTGTCGTCATGCTGCCGGGCGATGGTGTAGAGCACCCGAACTTCGGCAATATCGTCCACGACCTGGTGCTGCTCCACAGCCTGGGCGTGCGACTGGTGCTGGTCCACGGTTCGCGCCCGCAAATTGAAACCCGCCTCGCCGCCCGCGGCCTGACCCCGGCTTACCATGAAGGCTTGCGCATCACCGATGCCGCAACCCTGGAGTGTGTGATCGACGCGGTCGGCCATCTGCGTATCGCCATCGAAGCGCGGTTGTCGATGGACATGGCGTCCTCGCCGATGCAGGGCTCGCGCCTGCGTGTGGCCAGCGGCAACCTGGTGACGGCGCGCCCGATCGGTGTGCTTGAAGGCGTCGACTATCACCACACCGGCGAAGTGCGCCGGGTCGACCGCAAGGGCATCAACCGCCTGCTGGACGAGCGCTCCATCGTGCTGCTGTCGCCGCTGGGCTACTCGCCTACCGGCGAAATCTTCAACCTCGCCTGTGAAGACGTCGCCACCCGCGCGGCCATCGACCTGGGCGCGGACAAGTTGCTGCTGTTCGGTGCCGATCTCGGCCTGATCGATGAGCACGGCCGCCTGGTGCGTGAATTGCGGCCGCAACAGGTGCCCGCGCACCTGCAACGCCTGGGCAACAACTACCAGGCCGAATTGCTGGACGCGGCCGCCGAGGCTTGCCGGGGCGGCGTAGGGCGCAGCCACATTGTCAGTTATGCCGAAGACGGCGCCTTGCTGACCGAGCTGTTCACCCGGGATGGCGGCGGTACGCTGGTGGCCCAGGAACAGTTCGAACTGGTGCGCGAAGCGGCGATTGAAGACGTCGGCGGGTTGCTGGACCTGATCAGCCCGCTGGAAGAGCAGGGGATTCTGGTGCGTCGTTCCCGGGAAGTGCTGGAGCGGGAAATCGAGCAGTTCAGCGTGGTGGAACGTGAAGGCATGATCATCGCCTGTGCGGCGCTGTATCAGATCGCCGACTCCGACGCAGGGGAGCTGGCGTGCCTGGCCGTGAACCCGGAGTACCGCCATGGCGGTCGCGGTGACGAACTGCTGGAGCGCATCGAGACCCGTGCCCGGGCCCAGGGTTTGAAGACGCTCTTCGTGCTGACGACCCGTACCGCCCACTGGTTCCGCGAACGTGGTTTTGTGCCGAGCACGGTGGATCGCCTGCCGTCGGCGCGGGCGTCGTTATACAACTATCAGCGTAATTCGAAGATTTTCGAAAAGGCGTTGTAAGGCTAAGGGGCGAGGGGGCAATCCTCTCGCCTGTCACTTTGGCGAGTCGTGCTCCTCGGCGGACGCATCGGCCCTGAACACAGGGTTTGCCAATTTATACATATAACTGACATCAAAGTGACATTATCACCGGGTACGGTGAGGTGGATTGCTGGGACGGCAGAAAAGTTTCATCGATACAAAAACTGTAACAAATTGACGGAATGATGTGCGTTTGGCCATGATGGCGTCGCGTTTTTGATCGTGAGTGACGTATGACCCCGTTTGGTCAACACAAAACGATCTAAAAAAGCGCAAAGACATACTCTTTCGGAAAACGCTTATGGAGCGGCATCGCCTGTCGGCTTGACCGTCCCATGGAAAGCGTTATTCCTGAATGGTATGAAAAAGGACGAAACAATTCTTTTTGGGTGTATGAAAAACTCATTACCCTGCAAGGACCAAATTAACTGCGGTTAGACGAAAGTAGTAGACACACAAGGTTACGATTGACTTGTCAGTCACTATCCGGTGCTAATCGCGCATCTGTGGATCGAGGGCGTCAGACCCGAGACCTAAGAAATACAAAAATTAGAAATGAGAGGAGCGGTACATGAAGAAGTCAACATTGGCGTTGGCCGTAGCTTTGGGGGCAATCGCCCAACAAGCAGGCGCCGCTGGTTTTATCGATGACAGCAAGATCACGCTGGGCGTACGTAACTTTTACATCAACACCGACAACCGCGATCTGAAGCCATCGGCTACCTCGAACACCCGCAGCAAAAACGCTGAATGGGGTCAGGGTTTCGACCTGCGTTTCATCTCGGGTTTTACCCAAGGTACTGTGGGCTTCGGTCTTGACGCCATCGGCCTGTACGGCGTGCGTCTGGATTCCAGCCGCGCTGATCACGGTAACTACACTGGTACTGCTTCCGGCGGCACCGTGTTCCCAAGTGATGGCAACAAGGCCGTTCACGATTTCGCCAGCCTGGGCGTGACCGGTAAGGTCAAGATCTCCCAAACCGTGCTGAAGATCGGTACCTTGCAGCCGAACAACCCGGTGATCAAGACCAACGACGGTCGTCTGTTGCCACAAACCTTCCAGGGCGGCGAGATCTCTTCGAACGAGTTCAAGGACCTGACCCTGACTGCTGGTCAGATCGAGCACTCCAAAGGCCGTAACTCCAGCAACAATGAAGGTCTGTCCCTGGCCGGTGCCAACGGCAGCTCGAACTACGACGCTGGTAACTTCGTCAACAAGTTCTACTACGCCGGTGCTGACTACAAAATCAACAAAGACCTGACCGCTTCGTACTACTTCGGCGAGCTGAAGGATTTCTACTCTCAGAACTTCCTGGGCCTGGTCCACAACTGGGCGATCGGTCCTGGCGTCCTGAAAAGTGACCTGCGCTACTACCGCAGCCGTGACAACGGTGCCAACGGTGATACTGCCGGTTACTACACCTCCGGCTACTACTCGGATCATCCGACCAACGCCACCAAGGTCAAAGGTAAGGTCGACAACGACCTGTACAGCTACCTGGCGCTGTACTCGGTTGCCGGTCACACCTTCGGTGCTGGCTACCAGTACACCAAGGGCGACAGCGACTTCCCTTGGCTGAACCAAGGTGACGGCTCGTCGAACAGCACCATCACCGACATGCAAATCCAGAAGTTTGCCCGTGCTGGCGAACGTACCTGGCAAGCTCGCTACGCCTATGACTTCGCCAAGATCGGCGTACCTGGCCTGACTGCCGGTGTGGTTTACCTCAAAGGTAGCAACATCGACACCACCGTCGGCGAGCGTAACGAGTGGGAACGCGACCTGACCCTGGCTTACGTTGTTCCAGAAGGTCCGCTGAAAAACCTGGGCGTTGCCTGGAAAAACGCGATGTGGCGTACCGACCTGGCGAACACCCGTTCCCAGGACGAAAACCGCGTAATCCTCAGCTACACCTACGCGTTCAAGTAAGAGCGTAAAACCTTGCCCGGCGCAATGCCGGGCAGGGTGCTTTACTTTTCAAGCCGGGCTCAACCCCCGCAAGCCCGTCCTGAACCCCTCTTTGTACAGCGTCTCAAGGCCTTCTCGAACCTTGAAGCGGATGTTGATCCACGCCCGTTGCCAAGTCCAATGAACAGATTTTTAATATTCCTTTATCGTCTAGATAAATCGATATTTATTCTTTTTAAATAATCCGCGACACAGGCACAGTGGGCTCCATAAGCACTCATCAGGAGCCACACCATGAGCCTCAGACTGGGCGACATCGCCCCCGACTTTGAACAGGATTCCAGCGCCGGCAAGATTCGCTTCCACGAGTGGCTGGGCGATAGCTGGGGCGTGCTGTTTTCCCACCCGGCGGACTTCACCCCGGTGTGCACCACCGAGCTGGGTTTCACCGCCAAGCTCAAGGATGAATTCGCCAAGCGGGGCGTCAAGGCCATTGCGCTGTCGGTGGACCCGGTGGACTCCCACCACAAGTGGATCGAAGACATCAACGAAACCCAGAACACCATCGTCAACTTCCCGATCCTGGCCGACGCTGACCGCAAGGTCTCCGACCTGTACGACCTGATCCACCCGAATGCCAGTGACACCCTTACCGTGCGTTCGCTGTTCGTGATTGATCCGAACAAAAAGATTCGCCTGACCATCACCTACCCGGCCAGCACCGGTCGCAACTTCCACGAAATCCTGCGGGTGATCGACTCGCTGCAACTGACCGACAACCACAAAGTCGCGACCCCGGCCAACTGGCAGGACGGTGACGAAGTGGTGATAGTGCCGTCGCTCAAGGACGAGGAAGAGATCAAGAAACGCTTTCCGAAGGGTTACCGGGCGGTGAAGCCGTACCTGCGGCTCACCCCTCAACCGAATCGCTGACACACAACCACATGTGGGAGCGGGCTTGCTCGCGAATGCGCACTGTCAGTTGATGCATCTTTGAATGACACACCGCTTTCGCGAGCAAGCCCGCTCCCACACTTGCGCGCATTTCAAGTCTCACATAGCAGGGGTTTTAAGGCCGTTTCGACGGCCTTTTTTTATGCCTGCGATTTAGTCGGCAGCATATGCATTTAAAGAATAAACAAATGAAAAAATAAGATTTATAGATATATAAATTGGCTGATATGGTCTGTCCCATCTTGGCGCCATCGCCACATAGCGAACCGCCGACACTTTCCAAAGGAATTTCCTACATGCTGGTCGTAACACTTGGTGGTAGCCCCAGCCAACGTTCCCGGTCCGGGGTCTTGCTGGATCACACCCGCAACTGGTTGCAGCAACAAGGCGTGGAAGTGGTGAGTTATCAGATACGGGACTTCCCGGCCGAAGACTTGCTGCACGCGCGGTTCGATAGCCCGAAAATCATCGACCTATTGCAGCAAGTGGCGAACGCCGATGGCCTGGTGATTGCCACGCCGGTGTACAAGGCTTCGTTTTCCGGCGCGCTGAAAACCATCCTCGACCTGCTGCCTGAACGCGCCCTGGCCCACAAAATAGTGTTGCCGATGGCCACCGGCGGCAGCATCGCCCACATGCTCGCGGTGGACTACGCGCTGAAGCCGGTGCTGTCGGCATTGAAAGCCCAGGAATTGCTCCACGGGATTTTCGCCGAAGACAGCCAGATCGCCTACGGCGAAGGCAGCGCCCAGGCGCAACTGGTGCCGGTGCTGGAACAGCGCTTGAGCGAGGCTTTGGAGACGTTCTACAGCGCCATGGCCCGCCGCCCGAAACCCCTTGACCCCAATGTGTTGAATGAACGTTTGTTGAGTGCTCGCTGGAGCATTTAAGCCTTACCCAGCTTTACCTGAATTCGACAAGTACTACTCACCTTACTCAGCCGCCAACGGCCAAGCAGGTGCAGCCAACCCCCTAATCGTATATTTGGAGAGAGCGCCATGCGCACTGTCATCTTGCGTCGTGGTCTGGTCGCACTGTTTGCTGCGGCTGTGTCCTTCGGCGCCATCGTTCAAGCCCAGGCCGCCGAAACCTTGCGGATCGGCTATCAGAAATACGGCACCCTGGTGCTGCTCAAGGCCAAGGGCTCGCTGGAAAAGCGCCTGGCCGAGCAGGGCGTGCAAGTGCAGTGGACCGAGTTTCCCGGCGGCCCGCAGCTGCTGGAAGGATTGAACGTAGGCTCCATCGACTTCGGCGTGACGGGTGAAACCCCGCCAGTGTTCGCCCAGGCTGCCGGTGCCGATCTGCTCTACGTCGCCTATGAACCGCCGGCGCCTACCAGCGAAGCGATCCTGGTACCGAAAGACTCGCCGATCAAATCGGTGCAAGACCTCAAGGGCAAGAAAGTCGTCCTCAATAAAGGCTCCAACGTGCATTACCTGCTGGTACGTGCCCTGGAAGATGCCGGCCTGAAATACACCGACGTGCAGACCGTGTTCCTGCCGCCCGCCGATGCCCGCGCCGCGTTCGAGCGTGGCAGCGTCGATGCCTGGGTGATCTGGGACCCGTACCAGGCAGCCGCCGAGAAGCAACTGCAAGCCCGCACCCTGCGTGACGGCACCGGCATTGCCGACAACCATCAGTTCTACCTGGCCACCAAGCCGTACGCCGAAAAACACCCTGAAGTGATCAAGACGCTGGTGGAAGAAGTCCGCGCCGTGGGCGAATGGTCCAAGGCCAACCCGGAACAAGTCACCGAACAAGTTGCTCCGCTGCTGGGCCTGCCGGCTGACATCACCCTGACCTCGGTAAAACGCCAGGGCTACGGTGCGCAGTTCCTGACGCCTGAAGTGATCGCGGCGCAGCAGAAAATCGCCGACAGCTTCTACCAACTCAAATTGATCCCCAAACCCTTGAGCATCAAGGACGTGATCTGGACACCACCTGCCGCCGTTGCCAAAGCGCCGTAATCCGACTTCTTCAGGAGACAACTCCATGAGCCTCAATATTTTCTGGTTTCTGCCTACCCACGGCGACGGCCATTACCTTGGCACCGCCGAAGGCGCTCGCGCCGTAGACCACGGTTATCTGCAGCAAGTGGCCCAGGCGGCCGACCGCCTTGGCTTCGGCGGGGTACTGATCCCCACCGGCCGCTCCTGCGAGGATTCGTGGCTGGTGGCGGCGTCGCTGATCCCGGTGACCCAACGCTTGAAATTCCTTGTCGCGCTGCGCCCCGGGATCATTTCCCCGACGGTGGCTGCGCGTCAGGCCGCGACCCTGGATCGTCTGTCCGGCGGCCGCGCGTTGTTCAACCTGGTGACCGGTGGAGACCCGGATGAATTGGCCGGCGACGGTTTGTTCCTGAGCCATGAAGAGCGTTACCAGGCGTCGGTGGAGTTCACCCGCATCTGGCGCCGCGTACTGGAAGGCGAGACCGTCGATTACGACGGCCAGCACATCAGCGTCAAAGGCGCCAAGTTGCTCTATCCGCCGATCCAGCAACCGCGTCCGCCGCTGTATTTCGGTGGCTCTTCCGAAGCGGCCCAGGACCTGGCAGCCGAACAAGTGGAAATGGTCCTGACCTGGGGCGAGCCACCGGCCGCGGTGGCGGAAAAGATTGCACAGGTTCGCGCCAAGGCCGCCAAGCTCGGACGTACCCTGCGCTTCGGCATTCGCCTGCATGTGATCGTGCGTGAAACCAACGCCGAAGCCTGGCAGGCCGCCGACAAACTGATCTCCCACGTGGACGATGAAACCATCGCCCGCGCCCAGGCGTCGTTGTCGCGCTTTGATTCCGTAGGCCAGCAACGCATGGCCGCCTTGCACGGCGGCAGTCGCGACAACCTGGAAGTCAGCCCCAACCTGTGGGCGGGCGTAGGCCTGGTACGCGGTGGCGCCGGCACGGCACTGGTGGGCGATGGCCCGACCGTGGCCGCGCGGGTGAAGGAATACGCGGACCTCGGTATCGACACCTTTATCTTCTCCGGCTATCCACACCTGGAAGAGTCGTATCGCGTAGCGGAGTTGCTGTTCCCGCATCTGGACATCGAGCGTCCCGAGTTGCCGAAAGGCGCCGGCTACGTCAGCCCGTTCGGCGAAATGGTCGCCAACGACATTCTTCCCAAAGCTGCGTCCCAGAGCTGAGGCGCCGCCATGAACCTTGAAAAGTTAAGTCATCGATTGGCGCCCTGGGCGCTGCCGATCCTGTTGCTGGCGGTATGGCAGCTGTCCGTCTCGGCCGGCTGGTTGTCGACGCGCATTCTGCCGGCACCCAGCGCGGTGATCGAAGCGGGTGTCAGCCTGGTGCGCAGCGGCGAAATCTGGACC
Organism: Pseudomonas sp. NPDC087814; assembly: GCF_044742865.1. Taxonomy (NCBI): domain Bacteria; kingdom Pseudomonadati; phylum Pseudomonadota; class Gammaproteobacteria; order Pseudomonadales; family Pseudomonadaceae; genus Pseudomonas; species Pseudomonas sp. NPDC087814. The sequence goes on from NZ_JBIUVK010000013.1 coordinate 142,437, forward strand.
CACCTGGCCATCAGCGGCTGGCGTGCGGGCCTGGGCTTTGTGATCGGCGGCAGCATCGGCCTGACCCTGGGTTTTATTACCGGCCTGTCGACCTGGGGTGAACGCCTGCTGGACAGCTCGGTGCAGATGATCCGCAACGTGCCGCACCTGGCGCTGATCCCGCTGGTGATCCTGTGGTTCGGCATCGACGAGACGGCGAAGATATTCCTGGTCGCCCTCGGCACGCTGTTCCCGATCTATCTCAATACTTACCACGGCATCCGCAACGTCGACCCGGCGCTGGTGGAAATGGCCCGCAGTTATGGCCTGTCCGGTTTCAGCCTGTTTCGTCAAGTGATTTTGCCGGGCGCCTTGCCTTCGATTCTGGTGGGCGTGCGCTTCGCGCTGGGCTTTATGTGGCTGACGTTGATCGTCGCGGAAACCATCTCCGCCAGTTCCGGTATCGGCTACCTGGCGATGAACGCCCGGGAATTCCTGCAGACCGACGTGGTGGTTCTGGCGATCGTGCTTTACGCGGTCCTCGGCAAGCTGGCAGACCTGGCGGCGCGAGGCCTGGAGCGAGTCTGGCTGCGCTGGCACCCGGCTTATCAAGTGAATAAAGGAGGTGCGGCATGACCGCTCAACAACCTCCACGCCTGCTGCGGGGCATTCCCCTGGCAGTGCGCAAGTTGCGCAAGGCTTTCGGTTCGCGGGAAGTGCTGAAGGAAATCGACCTGCATATTCCTGCCGGTCAATTCGTGGCGGTCGTGGGCCGCAGTGGCTGCGGCAAAAGTACCTTGCTGCGCCTGCTGGCCGGGCTGGACAAAGCCAGCGGCGGCGAACTGCTCGCCGGCTCCGCGCCGCTGAGCGAAGCGATTGAAGACACGCGGTTGATGTTCCAGGAAGCGCGCCTGCTGCCGTGGAAAAAGATCATCGACAACGTGGGCCTTGGCCTCAAGGGCAACTGGCGCCCGCAGGCACTGGAAGCGCTGGAAGCGGTCGGCCTGGCCGAGCGCGCCAATGAGTGGCCGGCGGCGTTGTCCGGTGGCCAGAAGCAGCGCGTGGCCCTGGCCCGCGCCCTGATCCACCAACCGCGCCTGTTGCTGCTGGACGAACCGCTGGGGGCGCTGGATGCCCTGACCCGGATCGAGATGCAGCAACTGATCGAGAACCTCTGGCAGAAGCACGGCTTCACCGTGTTGCTGGTGACCCACGACGTCAGCGAAGCCGTGGCCATTGCCGACCGGGTGATTTTGATCGAAGACGGCGAAATCGGCCTCGACCTGCACGTGGAACTCCCACGTCCGCGGGTGCGTGGCTCCCACCGCCTGGCGGCACTGGAAACCGAAGTGCTTAACCGTGTGTTGTCGCTGCCCGGCACCCCGCCGGAACCCGAACCTGTTTCACCGCTGCCTACGCAATTGCGTTGGGCTCAATAACTCACTTGTCTTACACAGGAAGAACGACCATGACTATCAAAGCCATCAACGTGCGTAACCAGTTCAAAGGCACCATCAAGGAAATCGTCGAAGGCGACGTGCTGTCGGAAATCGACGTACAGACCGCGTCCGGCATCGTCACTTCCGTGATCACCACCCGCTCGGTGAAAGAGCTGGAACTGGTGATCGGCAGTGAAGTGATTGCCTTCGTGAAATCCACCGAGGTGTCGATCGCCAAGTTGTGATCAATGGTTCGCACAAACCCCGAAGGTGAAAGCCTGTCGGGGTTTTTGTCGTTCTCAAGATTGCTTTCGCGAGCAAGCCCGCTCCCACATTTGACCGAGTTCTACCTTTGGAATACGGTCGAATGTGGGAGCGGGCTTGCTCGCGAAGAGGCCCGGACAGGCAACAAAAAATCAGAGCGCAGCCACCCGCTTGGGCAAGAACCCCGGCAGATAAAGCCCCACATACGCATCAAACACCCGCATGCCTTCCTCGGCCATGCGCGGGGTGATTTGCCCATGCTGATGCACCGAGCGCGCGTAGACGCGGTCGCTCAGTTCCAGGGCCAGGGCAAACACGTCGACATCGGCGGGCAGGCTCGGCACCTCGAAGTGCCGGTTGAACACCTCAAACATCAGGTTTCCCAGCTCCAGGTCGTGCTGGCGGTCGGCCTGTGTCACTTCGGTCAACCCGTGCTGGGCCAGGATCAATTGGCGGGCGGCGGCGTCGTTGCTGTAGATGCTGAGCATGCGCTGCTCCACCACGCAGGACAGGTCGCGCCAGTGCTTGAGTGAATCATGATCGATGGGCGCCTGAATGGCCGCGCGAAAGGCCGCATGAACGTCAGCGGTCAGCGCCTCCAGCAACGCCGGCACGCTGGCGAAGAAGTGATACACCGATGACGGTGGAATCTGCGCCCGCTCGGCCACGCTGTAGATCGACAGGCTGGCCACGCCTTCGGCGGCCAGCAAGGTGCGGGCGGCATCGAGGATCGCGTCGATCCGGGCCTGGCTGCGGGCGCGGGGTTTGCGAGGAGTGGCAGGGCGATTCATTGAAGTCTCCTACAGGGCAGCGGGCATTGTACGCAGAGCCACTGGATGATCCATACCCTGTGGCGAGGGAGCTTGCTCCCGCTGGACTGCGCAGCAGGCCCAAGACCTGCACCTCGGTTCCGCCTGAAAGAACCCGGTGTTCTTATTGGGGCTGCTTCGCAGCCCGGCGGGAGCAGGCTCCCTCGCCACAACAGCCATAAAAAAACGCCGTAGGCCAAAGGCCTGCGGCGTTCTTTTTAGCCCGGCAACCGCTTACACGGTATGCAGGTACCAGTTGTACTCAAGGTCGGAGATGGAGTGTTCGAACTCCTCCAGCTCACTTTCCTTACAGGCGACGAAGATATCGATGTATTTAGGATCGATGTACTTGGCCATCACCTCGCTGTCGTCCAACTCGCGCAGGGCATCACGCAGGTTGTTCGGCAGGCTCTGTTCGTTCTGCTCGTAGCTGTTGCCTTCCACCGGTGCGCCAGGCTCGATCTTGTTGGTCAGGCCGTGATGCACGCCCGCCAATACCGAAGCCATCAGCAGGTAAGGGTTGGCATCAGCCCCGGCCACACGGTGTTCGATACGTACGGCGTCGGACGAGCCGGTCGGTACGCGAATCGCCACGGTGCGGTTATCCAGGCCCCAGCACGGCGAGTTCGGCACGTAGAACTGTGCGCCGAAACGACGGTAGGAGTTGACGTTAGGGCACAGGAACGCCATTTGGGCGGGTAGGGTCTCCAGCACACCGCCGATCGCGTGACGCAATGCGGCGTTCTGCTCGGGATCCTCGCTGGCAAAGATGTTCTTGCCGTCCTTGTCCAGGATCGAAATGTGCACGTGTAGGCCGTTGCCTGCCTGGCCCGGGTAAGGCTTGGCCATGAAGGTGGTGTCCATCTCATGGTCGTAGGCGATGTTCTTGATCAAGCGCTTGAGCAGTACCGCGTAGTCGCAGGCCTTTATAGGGTCGGCAACGTGGTGCAGGTTCACTTCGAACTGCGCCGGGGCACTTTCCTTGACGATGGCGTCGGCAGGGATGCCTTGCTCTTTTGCACCTTCCAGAATGTCCTGGAGGCAGTCGACGTATTCGTCGAGGTCGTCGATCAGGTAGACCTGTGTCGAGTGCGGGCGTTTGCCGGAGATCGGCGAGCGGGGCGGTTGTGGCCGGCCATTCACGTTCTCCTGGTCAATCAGGTAGAACTCCAGCTCGAATGCGGCGCAGATGGTCAGACCGAGGTCGTCAAATTTGCTTACAACTTGGCGGAGTACTTCGCGAGGATCGGCGAAGAAAGGTTCACCTTCGAGTTCGTGCATGGTCATCAGCAGTTGCGCGGTTGGGCGCTTTTGCCAGGGTTCATTGCACAGGGTGTCGGGGATGGGATAACAGATTCTGTCTGCATCAACGATGTCCAGACCCAGGCCGGTGCTTTCCACCGTTGAGCCGTTGATATCCAGGG
>NZ_JBIUVK010000014.1:0-55605 GCF_044742865.1 Pseudomonas sp. NPDC087814
ACCGAGCCTAGGCGAGGTGCCGAGTGGTGGGGCAAGAGCGTTTTGCTTACTTTTGCGCTGTTCAAAAGTGAGCCGCTGTAAGAGCGGAACCAATATCAGCCATCACCCAAATAACGGATATGTACCCAGCCCCCAGCCCCCAGCAGCCCAACACATTGGCGTATCCTTACCCCTCCACCCCAAGGCCCGATCAAAAAATGCTGGTGATATCCAACAACGTGCACCTCCCCGACGCCGAGATCGAACTGACAGCCATCCGCGCCCAGGGCGCTGGCGGTCAAAACGTCAACAAGGTCTCCAGCGCCGTGCACCTGCGTTTCGACATCTCGGCCTCGTCCCTGCCTGACTTCTACAAGGAACGCCTGCTGGCCCTGCGCGACACCCGCATCACCAGCGAAGGCGTACTGATCCTCAAGGCCCAGCAATACCGAACCCAGGAACAAAACCGCGCCGACGCCCTCGAGCGCCTGGTGGAACTGATCCTCAGCGCCACCAAGGTCGAAAAGAAACGCCGCCCCACCAAACCCACCCTGGGCTCAAAGAAGCGCCGCCTCGAATCCAAGACCAAACGCGGCAGCATCAAGGCCGGCCGCGGCAAGGTGGACTTCTAACTCGCCTGACGTTCTTCGCGATACTTCGGCGCCTGCCGATACAAATACAGGCTCAACAGCAACCCGCCAAACGCCGCGATCGCCGCAAACAGGAAGATCGAGGCAAACCCGAACCCCGCCGCAATCGCCCCGGCCAACGGCCCGGTGATCCCCAACGACAAATCGATAAACAGCGAATACGCCCCCACCGCCGCACCCCGGCTCGAGGCGGGCACCAGGTTGACCGCCTCCACACCCAAGGCCGGAAACACCAGGGAAAAGCCAAACCCGCTCAACGCCGCACCCGCCAACGCCAAATGAGGATCCGGCGCCAGCCACAGCAGCAGCAGCCCCAGCGTCTCCACCGACAAACAGGCAATCGCTACGCGAAACCCGCCAATGCGGTTGATCAAATTGCCGAACAACAACCGCGCCCCGATAAAGCTGGCACCGAACAGGCTCAGGCACAGCACCGCGTTATCCCAATGCTGGGTCGCGTAATACAAGGTGATGAAGGTGGCGATGGTGCCAAACCCGATCGAGCCCAGCGCCAGCCCGCAGCCGTGAGGCAACACGCGCCCTAGCACATGCATGAACGGCAGGCGCTCGCCCACCACGATCGGCGCGGCGACTTTCGGCCAGGCCAGCAGCAGGCCCAGCACCGCCAGCAGGATGATGCTGACGCCCATGCTCCACAGCCCGAAATGACTGACCAGCAACACCCCCAGCGGTGCGCCGATGGCCAGGGCGCCGTAGCTGGCGATGCCGTTCCAGGAGATGACCTTGGCGGTATTCGCCGCGCCCACCCGGCCAATGCCCCAGCCGATGGAACCCGAGCCCACCAGGCTTTCAGCGCTGCCCAGCACCAGGCGGCCAATCAGCAGGCTGGTGAGGCTCAGCGCCGGCAGGTGTGACAGCCACGCCGAGAGCAACATGAACACGCCGCTCAACCCGCAACCGGCCAGGCCGTACATGACGGCGCGCTTGCTGCCGCGGTTATCGATGATGCGTCCGGCATAGGGCCGGCTCAGCAGAGTGGCCAGGTATTGCACGCTGATCACAAGGCCCGCGATCACGGCGCCAAAGCCCAGGTCGCTGTGCACATAGCCAGGCAACACGGCCAGGGGAATGCCGATATTAAGGTAGCCGATGAAGGTGAACAAAACGATGGAAACGACTTGCAGCGTGACCGCCATGGGGCGCTGGGTATCTGGCATGGGGAGAGGTCCACTGTCGCAGCAGGAAAAGATAGGCTGCTTATGATACCGATGCTGGGCGCGTGCGGGGACAGCAAAGCAAACTTTTAGCGATCGGCGGGGTTGAGCAGTTGCGTGGTTACCAACGCGGCGAGGGCGTTTTCCTGGGTGCCGAAGCGCTTGAGCAGGAGGGCCTGTTTTTCCGGGGTGAGGCGGTTCCATACGTCGACCATGTGCAAGGCAGTGTCGAGCAGGGCGGTATCAGGGGTGGTGTCGGTCATGGCGGGGCTCACGGTGTTCAGGCGGTGTGGAAAGCGCGCAATGTCACGCTTTCCACACGGTCTGGGTACGGCTCTCAGTCTTCGCTCTTGCGGTCGACCGGTTTTGCCTCTTTGGGCTCGGGCTTGGTGGCACCGGCCTGTTGCGGGGTTGGCTGCTCAGTTTCGTGCAGGCTTGGGAAGGGGAGATTAGGGATTTCGTGCATCGTCGTCGCTCCTCGCAAGATCTGTTTTATCAATCGCAGGTGATTCCGCGCGTTCAAAAAGCCTGTGCAGGATACAGCACTGTAAATGACAGAAAGATTTTATCTCAGAAAATGAACGCGTCTTCATCCCGCCGCGCAAGTGACGTGGCGCCACAGGGGTGTCGATTGTCATCGTACAACATCACCCTTAACGGATTGACATCGTGCTGCGGACTGAATATAACGCTAACAGTTGTATGACGACATATGACGTTACAGTTTTATAGCGCCCGTAATACGGATGCGCTCGGTCGCAGAACGTACGCCTCAAATCTAAAAATAATTAAGGTGAAGCGATGAAAATCAAAGGCATCCGTTGGTGGATGGTCGGGCTGATGACGGTCGGCCTGATTATTAACTACCTGGCCCGCAACACGCTCTCAGTCGCAGCCCCCACGCTGATGACCGACCTGAGCATCTCCACTGAGCAGTATTCCCACATCGTTGTTGCCTGGCAGGTGTGCTACGCCTTGATGCAGCCGATCGCCGGTTATGTGATCGATGCGATCGGTACCAAGATGGGCTTTGCCATCTTCGCCATCTCCTGGTCGGTAGTCTGTGCCCTGGCGGCATTCGCCACCGGTTGGCAGAGCCTGGCAGTGGCCCGTGGCGCACTGGGGCTGACGGAGTCGGCGGGCTTCCCCGGCGGCGTCAAGGCGATTACCGAGTGGTTCCCGGCCAAGGAGCGCTCCGTCGCCATCGGCTGGTTCAACTTTGGTTCGTCGTTTGGTGCGTTGTTGGCGCCGCCACTGGTGGTCTGGGCGATTTTGCACAGCGGCTGGCAGTTGGCATTCCTGATCGTTGGCGGCATCGGCCTGGTGTGGAGCGGGCTGTGGCTGCTGCTGTACAAGCACCCGCGTGACCAGCGCCTGCTGGCCCAGGCCGAGCGTGAGTACATCGAGGCCGGCCAGGAAACCCACCTCAAGGAAGGCGTGCAGAAGAAAGCCAGCTGGAAGCGCATCCTCAAGAGCCGCAACTTTTTCGCCATCGCCTCGGCGCGGATGCTCTCGGAGCCGGCCTGGCAGACGTTCAATGCCTGGATTCCGCTGTACCTGATGACCGAGCGGCACATGAACATCAAGGAAATGGCGCTGTTCGCCTGGCTGCCGTTCCTGGCCGCCGACATTGGCTGTGTGCTGGGTGGCTACCTGAGCCCGTTGTTCCACCGCTACTTCAAGGTCTCGCTGTTCACCTCGCGCAAGCTGGTGATGCTGTTCGGTTGCCTGTGCATGATCGGCCCGGCGTGCATCGGCCTGGTGGACAGTGCCTACACCGCGATTGCCCTGCTGTGTGTCGGCGGTTTCGCCCACCAGACCTTGTCGGGTGCACTGTTTTCCATCGCCTCGGACTCATTCGGCAAGAATGACGTGGCCACCGCCACCGGTGGCGGGCAGATGTGCGGGTTTATCGGGGCTGCGGCATTTACTGCGGTGTTCGGCGTGCTGGTGACCAAGGTCGGCTACAGCCCGCTGTTTGTGGTGCTGGCAATTTTCGACATCATTGCGGCCATCGTGATCCTGATGGTGGCCCGGGAGATCGTCAAAGATCCGGAGCCAGCCACCCAAACCGGTCACGGCGGCACATTGCTGCCGGTTTAACCCTGGCGTTCCATCGCCGCCTTGTAGAGCGAGTTCTTCGGCTGGGCAAACACCCGCGCCAGCATCGGCTCGAAGAAGTTCAGCGGCAGGGTGTCGTAGGCCGGGTCGAACGCCGCCGCGTCGTACTGCGCGCAGAACTCGATGGTTTGCCGGTACTGCGGGTGGTCGCCAAATTGCTCGCGCAGGTGGCGGTCCATCCCCAGGTGGTGGAAGAAGTAGTAGCCCTGGAAGATCCCGTGCTTCTCCACCATCCACAGATTCTCGGCGCTTACGAACGGCTTGAGAATCGCGGCGGCGATGTCCGGGTGGTTGTAGGAACCGAGGGTGTCGCCGATGTCGTGGAGCAGGGCGCACACCACGTACTCTTCATCCCGGCCATCGTGCCAGGCGCGGCTGGCGGTTTGCAGCGAGTGGGTCAGGCGGTCCACCGGGAAGCCGCCGAAGTCGCCCTCCAGCAGCCGTAGATGCGCCAGGATCCGGCTTGGCAATTGCCGGGCGTAAGCACTGAAATCCTTGGCGATGATCGCCCAGTCTTCCTGGGTACCATCCTGCATATGGGTGAAACGGGCCTGCTGGTTCATCAAAGCCTCTCTTATTGTTCTTCAAGCGTGGGGCTAGAACGGCACCTTGCCCAGAATCATGTCGCGGTACATCACGAAATCCCCCAACAGGCTGTACAGCGGATGCTGGAAGGTCGCCGGGCGATTCTTTTCAAAGAAGAAATGGCCGATCCAGGCAAAGCTGTAGCCGGCCACCGGCAGCGCCAGCAGCAGCCACCACGCACCTTTGCCGATCGCCAACGCGAGTATGAAGATAACGAGGCTGGTGCCGATAAAGTGCAGGCGACGGCACGTACTGTTGCCGTGTTCGCTCAGGTAATACGGGTAGAAATCGGCGAAGCTGTTGAATTGCCTGGCATTTTCCACAGTGGTCGGCCCTCTGGTTATTGTTCTGCCCGACAGATGTTCGGCGGGGAGCTTATTTGAGTCTAGAGTCATCAGTGGTAACAGCCAGTGACAATAGATGCCACTTTAGTATCCTTCGGATTCCTGGCTGTCGTTTCAGCCTTCCTTGTTAAGAAAACGCCATGAGCGAACGAACGACTTCTGCAAGCTGGGCGATGGGGATAGTCAAGGCGCTGGAAATGGACGGCCTGGATTGCCGTGCCTTGTTCAAGCAGCTTGGCCTGGATTACGCCGCGCTGAATGACCCGGATGCACGCTTCCCCCAGGACTCCATGACCCGGCTCTGGCAGCGTGCGGTCGAGCTGTCGGGCAACCCGGCGATTGGCTTGAACATGGGCAAGGTGGTGCGCCCGGCATCGTTTCATGTGGCCGGCTACGCCTTGATGTCCAGCAATACCCTGGCTGAAGGTTTTATGCGGCTGGTGCGTTACCAGCGAATCATTGCTGAAAGTGCCGACCTGAGTTTCCGCCTGTTACCCGAAGGTTATGCGCTGATTCTGACGGTGCACGGCGACCACCTGCCGCCTACCCGGCAAAGTGCCGAAGCGTCCCTGGCCAGTGCCCTGGCGTTATGCGGCTGGCTGACCGGGCGCACGTTGCAACCGCGCAAGGTGCTGGTGCAGGGCGATCAGCCAGCGGACCTGGCGCCCTACAAACAAGCCTTCCATGCACCGCTGGTGTTCAACGCGCCCTATGACGCGCTGATCTTCGAACGGGCCGATATGGAGGCGCCGTTGCCCACGGCGAACGAGGCGATGGCGTTGTTGCACGATCGTTTTGCCGGGGAGTACCTGGCGCGGTTTTCCGAGAGCCGGGTGACCCACAAGGCGCGGCAGGTGCTATGCCGATTGCTGCCCCAGGGCGAGCCCAAGCGTGAAGTGGTTGCGCAGACGTTGCACCTGTCCCAGCGCACCTTGCAGCGCCGCTTGCAGGAGGAGGGCACGAGTTTCCAGACCTTGCTCGACGACACCCGCCGCGAACTGGCCGAGCAATACCTGGCGCAGCCGAGCATGACCCTGCTGGAAATTGCCTACCTGTTGGGGTTTGCCGACCCGAGCAACTTCTTTCGTGCGTTCCGCCGCTGGTTCGATGCCACGCCCGGCGAGTACCGGGCGCGGTTGCATGAGCTGCCTGTCAGTGACGCCAAAACGCCGGAATGCACAGCACAAACACCGTAATGATCTCCAGCCGGCCCAGCAGCATGCCGAATGACAGGATCCACTTGGCCGCGTCCGGCAGGGTGGAGAAGTTACCGGCCGGGCCGATGGTTTCACCCAGGCCCGGGCCTACACCGGACACGGTGCTGGCGGCGCCGGTCAGCGCGGTCATCCAGTCCAGGCCCAGCAACGACAGGGCCAGGGCGATGGCGCAGATGGTGATGGCGAAGAAAAACGAGAAGGTCAGGATCGACCGCACGATTTCTTCATCGAGGCGATGGCCGTTGTACTTCTGCTTGATCACCGCTCGCGGGTGAATCAACTGGTTCAAGTTGGCCTTGAGCAGGATGTAGGCGACCTGGAAACGGAAGATTTTGATCCCGCCAGCCGTGGAGCCGGAGCAACCGCCCACAAAGCCCAGGTAGAAGAACAGCATCAGCGAGAAATTGCCCCAGATGCTGTAGTCCCCCAGCGCAAAACCTGTGGTAGTGACTACCGAAGTGACGTTTACCGCCACGTGGCGCAGCGCCTCCAGCCAATGCAGATTGGTGGTCCACCAATACCAGGTGCCGAGCACCAGCCAGGTCACCACCAGCAACCCGAGCAAGCCTTGCACCTGCTGATCCTTGATCAGCGCCCGGCGGTTGCCACGCATCGTGGCCACATACAGGGTGAACGGCAGGCTGCCCATGATCATCACCACCACGGCCACCCAGTGCACCGCCGGCTGTTTCCAGTGGGCCAGGGATTCGTCGGAAGTGGAAAACCCGCCGGTGGAAATTGCCGACATCGCATGGTTGATCGCATCGAACAGCCCCATCCCGGCCCACCAGAACGCCAGGCTGCCGAGGATGGTGATGCCCACGTACGCCGCCACGATCAGGCGCGCCACCATGTGCGAGCGGGGCATGACCTTTTCCGAGCGGTCGGAGGATTCGGTCTGGAACAGGCGCATGCCACCGATGCGCAGCAGCGGCAGGATCGCCACCGCCATGCCGATAAAGCCGATACCGCCGAGCCAGTGCAGCAGCGAGCGCCAGATGAGGATGCCCGGGGACATGGTGTCCAGGCCGCTGAGCACCGTGGAACCGGTGGCGGTGATGCCGGACATGCTTTCGAAGAACGAGTCGGTGTAGCTGATGTGCTGGGTCAACAGGAACGGCAGTGCGGCGAAGATGCACACCACCAGCCAGCTGGAGACGGTCAGCAGGTACATGTCCCGCGGGCGCAGGTGCACGTGTTCCGGGCGGCCGGGGATGACCAGCGCCAGGCCCGCGATAAAGGTAATCAGGCTGGCCCAGAGGAACGACGGCAGGTCGCTGGTGCGTTCAAAAAACACCAGGGTCGCCATGGGGATGACCATGGCGATCGCCAGGGTGATCAGGAAGATGCCGATAATGAAACCGATTATCCGTAAGGTCGGCAACGCCATGAGGTCCGCTCGGGGTGACAGGAAAGGCGCCATTCTACCTGCGGTGCAGGGCAAGTAAACCGGGGGGGCGTTGGAGACGTGGCAGATCAAGTGTGGGAGCGGGCTTGCTCGCGAAAGCGGTGTATCAGTCAACGGATGCATTGGCTGACCCACCGCTTTCGCGAGCAAGCCCGCTCCCACAGGAGATTTGTGCTGGTTGATGGAGCTTGGAGGGCAGGCACAAAAAAGGCGACCCGAAGGTCGCCTCATTCAACGCGGCACTGATCAGAACTCGTGATCAGCGTTATCCGGGTTCAAGTCACTGATGCCCAGCTTGCCAGCAGCCTGTTCGATCGAACCGGTCTGCTTCACCAATGCGGCGATGGCGTCACGTACGATCTGGTTGCCTTTGTCGTTACCGGCAGCAATCAACTGGTCGTAGTGTTCGCCGTTGTTGGCGTGGTCCACCATCACCTGGATCTTCGCTTCGGTGGAGGCCAGGTCAGCCTTCAACGCTTCATCGGCCGCCGGGTCGGCCTTGGCCACCAGGGAGGACAGGCTGGCGCCGGTCATCTTGGTACCGTCGGTGCGGGTGTACTCACCCAGGTAAACGTTACGAATACCCTTGGCGTCGTAGAAGTGCGAGTTGTGGGTGTTGTCGCTGAAGCAGTCCTGTTCGTCTTCCGGCGAGTTGGCTTCCAGGGAAACCTTCATGCGCTCACCGGCCAGCTCGCCCAGGGACAGGCTACCCATGCCGAACAGCATCTTGCGCAGGCCATCGGTCGCAGGTTCTGCTTCCAGCGTGGCGCGGTAGTTGTCTTCGACGTTGGGCTTCCAGTTGCCGACCATTTCTTCCAGGTCGCTGACCAACAGTTGAGTCACGGCGCGCAGGTAGGTGCGGCGGCGCTCGTTGTGGCCGCCAGTGGCGCCATCACCGGTCATGTAGTCCGACGCTGGACGGTTGCCGGCGCCCGGGCCGGTGCCGTTCAGGTCCTGGCCCCAGAGCAGGAATTCAATTGCGTGGTAGCCGGTGGCTACGTTGGCTTCGGAACCGCCCAGCTCATTCAGGCTGGCGAGTTTTTCCGGGGTGATGTCTTTGACATCGACCTTGTCTTCGCCGACCTGGATCTCGTTGTTGGCGATGATGTTGGCGGTGGCGCCAGGGTTGCCCAAGGCGTGTTCGTAGGTCTTGTCGACGTAGTCGATCAGGCCTTCGTCCAGGGGCCAGGCGTTCACCTGGCCTTCCCAGTCGTCAATGATGGTGTTGCCGAAGCGGAACACTTCACTCTGCAGGTACGGCACGCGCGAGGCGATCCAGGCGGTACGGGCCGCTTTCAGGGTGTCGTCGTTCGGGTTGGCAAGGAAAGTGTCGATCGCGGTTTGCAGGGTTTTCGCGGTGGACTCGGCATCGCTGTACACCGCGAACACCATGTCAGCGTAATGCGCGACCACAGCCTTGGCGGCGGCCTCGTCTACCTGGCCTGCCGGGGCAGCCGCCGGGGCGGTGGTGCTGGCGGCTGCCGGGGCTTGAGGCGCGGCGGCCTTGTCTTTGCCTTCACCGCAACCGGCGAGCGAAATGGCAATGGCGAGAAGGCTGGCGGTGGCCAGGGGCATACGAATCATGGCGAACATCCTGCTTCGGTTGTTGATGGGGCACGCGGGGGGCGCGCAAAACTGCGACATAATGCGAAAGATTTGCATTTTGTGTAAAGCGTTATAAGCAGGAAATATTTAGTATCGATTTGCCGGCCATCGGTGCGCGTGGCCCCGATGGCCGGCATCGCTTCAGAGAATGGCGGCGTTATTGCGCTGGGCCTGTTTCAAGTAGGCCACCAACTCCCGTGCCGGCAAGGGTTTGCTGTAGTGGTAGCCCTGACCCTCGTGGCAACCCTCGGAGATGATGTAGGCCTCCTGTTCGGCGGTCTCCACACCCTCGGCGATCACCTGCATGCCAAGGCTTTTGCCGAGCTGGATGATCGCCCGCACGATGGTCGCATCGTCGTCGTCATCCAGCAGGTCCTGGACGAAGCTCTTGTCGATCTTGATCTTGTCCAGCGGCAGGCTTTTCAGATAGCTCAGGGACGAATAGCCGGTGCCGAAGTCATCAATCGCAATCAGTGCCCCGGAGCGGCGCAGGCTCAGCAGGTGCTGGGCGGCGGTGCTGATGTCTTCCATCAGGCCGGTCTCGGTGACTTCCAGCTCCAGGCTACGCGGCGGCAAGCGGTAGATTTGCAGCAGGTTGTTGACCACCCGTGGCAGCTCGGCGTGGTGCAACTGTACGGTCGACAGGTTGACCGCCATGCGCAGCTCGGTGAAGCCCAGGTCATGCCATTCCCGCAGTTGCCGGCAGGCCTGGTCCAGTACCCATTCGCCGATGGCAATGATGGTGCCGTTCTGTTCGGCCAGGGGGATAAACAGGTCGGGCGGCACCAGGCCGTGCTCCGGGTGCTGCCAGCGGATCAACGCTTCGACACCCACCACACGGTGGTCGAGATAGCTGATCTGCGGCTGGTACACCAGGTGAAACTGCTCGCGGCTCAAGGCGTCGCGCAGATCCTTTTCCAGCTCGCGGCGGCGGCGCATTTCGCTGTCGACGCTGGCGATATAGAACTGGTAGCGGTTGCGCGAGCGGCTCTTGGCCAGGGTCATGGTCTGTTCGGCTTTTTGCAGCAGCTTCTCGGTGCTGTCGCCGTCTTCCGGGAACAGGGTGATGCCGATGGTGGCACGCAGGCGGATCTGTTCGTGATCGAGGGCGAATTCGGCTTCCAGGTCGTCGAGGATGCTTTGTGCCAATTCGGCGGCTTCGTAGGGCTGCTCGATATCGGCCTGCACCAGGGCGAACTGGTCGCCGCCGAGGCGGGCGAGGGCGCCGAGGCGGCCGCTGTGGGCGCGCAGGCGGTCGGCCAGGGCCAGCAGCAACTGGTCGCCGGCCTGGTAGGTGAACTGCTCGTTGACGCTTTTGAAGTCATCCAGCCCCACGCACAACACCGCGACCCGACGTTGCCGGCGGCCGGCGTCGATCAGGATCTTGTCCAGTTGCTCCTGCAGTTTCTGGCGGTTCGGCAGGCCGGTCAGGAAGTCGTACTGGGCCATGCGCAGCAGGCTGTTTTCCGCCTCATGGCGCAAGTGCGTATTGCGCTCGATGGATTCGAGCAACTGGTTGGCGGTGTTGATCCAGAGCCCCAGCTCGTTTTTCTCGTGGCCCTTGAGCTGCGGGATCTTGTGCTCGCTGGGGCGGTCGGGGTTGATCGAACTCAGGTGCTCGATGATGCGCGACAGCGGCTTGGTCAGCAGCCAGTGATAGACCAGGTACAACACCAGCCCCATGGCCAGCGCCCGCAGCACCCCGGAGATGAAAATGATCACCGAACTGACAAGAAACCCTTTGCCATAGGTGGCGGTGTCGAGGGTGATGCTCAGGTCACCGTAGTACTCGCTGTAAGGCCCGCGCCCCACCAGCGGCGTGGTGAACGTGCGTTCCTGGCCCAGGATCAGGTCGGTCAGCCAGCGGCTCGGGGATTGTTGCAGGTCGCGGGTTTTTTCCGCGAGCATGGTTTCGTTGGGGTGGCCGATGGAGGCCATGCGCACGGCATCATCCTGAAACAGGCCTTCGATGACCTGCATGCCCATCTCCCGGTCCAGACTGTAGACGGCCTGGGTGGACGGGTCGCGAAACATGTCGAGGATGCGCTGGGCATCACCGGCCACGGCCTGGCGCGTCTTGTACGCATCAAAGACGATCTGCGCCGCGCTCAGTACCACGCCCACGGCCAATGCCGAAAGCAGTACCACCCGTAGCAACTTCACCGACAAGCTGTTTTTGAGTTCCAGCTTCAAAGGGTTATTCCTTGTTCCATGCGGGTAGCCTCAATATGCCATGAGTATTGGCAATCCCGTGAGGGCAGTCAAAGGGACATTGCGGCCAGGGCAGGTTTTGCAGTTTAGATGAGCGCGTCCGGGGGTAAGACGTTGGGAGGGGGAATGGAAAGGCAGGCCTGGCATGGAGTGAAGTCGGCGGATCGTACGTGCCGACTTCTTGTACTGTCTTTTCAGGACGAGCGCGGGTTTTTCAGGCCAGCGAAACAAACCGTCGAGCGTCAGCGCCCATCAGGTAAACGAAATTTTCGGCGGTTGTGGCTGGTCTTGCGCCTGAGGGTCGATTTGTCCCAAGGCCTGTCGAGCTATGTCCACGGTCTTATCAAGGATGCCCAAGCTTTTGTCCAGGACGTCCAGGCCCTTATCTGTCACGTTATCGAACACGTTAAGTGCTTGAGGGGCCATGCCGATCAAAGATGCTAGATCCATATCAAGTTCTCCTGCAGTCAATCAGAGGGACATTCCTCTTACATGCTGCGTGGCGAAATCCTTTTGATGAGTTCCAGCGTTTTCCTGGCATTTTTCCATTTGTAATCGCCCACAAAAAAGCCCGGCAATCGCCGGGCTCTTTCTACTGCAAGCGGTACTTAAGCGGTGAAGGTCTTGCCTTCGAACTGCTCAGCCACGAACTTCCAGTTGACCAGGTTCCAGAACGCTTCCACATACTTTGGACGCACGTTGCGGTAGTCGATGTAGTAAGCGTGTTCCCAGACGTCGCAGGTCAGCAGCGGGGTGTCGCCGCTGGTCAGCGGGTTGCCGGCGCCGATGGTGCTGGCCAGGGCCAGGGAACCGTCAGCCTTTTTCACCAGCCAGCCCCAACCGGAACCGAAGGTGCCGACGGAAGTCTTGGTGAACTCTTCCTTGAACTTGTCGAACGAACCGAAGGCAGCGTTGATCGCCTCAGCCAGTGCGCCGGTAGGTTGGCCGCCAGCGTTTGGCGCCAGGCAGTTCCAGTAGAAAGTGTGGTTCCAGACCTGAGCGGCGTTGTTGAAGATGCCGCCCGAAGAAGACTTGACGATTTCTTCCAGGGTCTTGCCTTCGAACTCGGTGCCAGGCACCAGGTTGTTCAGGTTCACGACATAGGTGTTGTGGTGCTTGTCGTGGTGGTATTCCAAGGTTTCCTTGGAAATGTGCGGCTGCAGGGCATCGTGTGCGTAGGGCAGCGGCGGCAATTCGAAAGCCATGATGATTCTCCTAATCAGGTCAGTTGCGGTGAGCGCAAGGCCGATCACGGGCGGCCAAACAAGCGCCGGGGAGTTTGTACTCTTTGCGGCGCAGGGGCTGGATCATAGCACCGGGGGTGCGGCAAAACCACGCAACAACTGTGTGGGATAGAGGTTCCAGAGCGTTTTGGAATATCTACGCTGCGCTGATTAATTGATAGGCCACGCTGAACATCATGGCGGCTACCAGCAGGTCCAGAATCCGCCAGGTGGCGGGACGCGCCAGCCACGGTGCCAGCCATGCGGCGCCCAGGGCCAGGGTCATGAACCACAGGAACGAAGCGCTGGCGGCGCCGGCCACGTAGGCGCCCGGTTCGGTTTGCTGGGCGCCGAGGGAGCCAATCAACAAGACGGTGTCCAGGTACACGTGGGGGTTGAGCAACGTCACTGCCAAGGCGCTGAGCATCACCGCCTTCAACGAGCGTACCTTGAGGTTCTCGCCCTCGCCCAGGCTCTGCTTCGAGCAGGCCCGGCGCAGGGCGAGGGTACCGTACCAAAGCAGGAACGCCGCGCCACCCCAGCGGGCAATCGCCAGCAATACCGGGTTATGCGCCAGCACGGTGGCCAGGCCGAATACGCCGGCGGCCACCAGGATCGCGTCGCACACCACGCACAGTGCCGCCACCGGCAGGTGATGTTCGCGCCGCAGGCTCTGCGCCAGCACAAACGCGTTCTGGGTGCCGATCGCCATGATCAAACCAAAGGCCACCAACAGGCCGTTCATATAGCTTTGCCACATAGGATTTACTCCGCGCCCGCCGCCAATTGCCGCAACACCGTCATGGCGCGCTCGGCATCGGCGCGGCCGACAAACAGGTGATCGTGGTAGTAGCCGGCAATCACGTTGCAACTGATCCCGGCCTGGCCCAGGGCCGTGGCGAACGCGGCGGTCAGGCCGACCGCTTCCAGGGCCGAATGCACGTTGAGGGTGATCCACGCAGCCACATAGTCGAAGGCCAGTCCGGCCCGCTCGGCCTGCTGGCGCTCGACGATCAACGTCAGGCCTTCCTGCTCGCGGAAGCTGCCGATCACCTCGCAACCTTCGGGGATTCGGCTGTCGGCCAGGGTGCAGAACACGTAGTCGCCGTCATTGAGCTGTGGGCTCATGCTGCGCAGCAGGGTTGCCAGGGCGGTTTCGCCAGCCATGTGGAGGTCCTTGAATAAGAAGAAGCGATGCTGGCTATTCTCCCGTCCAAGGCTGTATAAGAAAAACCAATATTGCTGATCGCTCATTAGGAAAACTGATGTTGGACTATAAATTGCTTTCCGCCCTGGCGGCGGTGGTGGAACAGGCCGGCTTCGAGCGGGGCGCGCAGGTACTGGGAATTTCCCAATCGGCGATTTCCCAGCGCATCAAGCTGTTGGAGGCGCGAATCGGCCAGCCGGTGCTGGTACGTGCCACGCCGCCGACGCCCACCGAGATCGGCCGCCGCCTGCTCAACCACGTGCAACAGGTACGATTGCTGGAGCGCGACCTGCAAAGCCAGGTGCCCGCGCTGGATGAAGAGGGCATGCCCGAGCGCCTGCGCATCGCCTTGAATGCCGACAGCCTCGCCACGTGGTGGGCCGAGGCGGTGAGCGACTTCTGCGCCGAGCAGCATTTGCTGTTGGACCTGGTGGTAGAAGACCAGACCGTCGGCCTCAAGCGCATGCGCGCCGGCGAAGTGGCAGCCTGTATTTGCGCCAGCGAACGCCCGGTGGCCGGCGCCCGCAGCCTGTTGCTCGGCGCGATGCGGTATCGGGCGCTGGCCAGCCCGGCGTTTGTCGCTCGGCACTTTCCCGAGGGCGTGCGGGCCGATCAACTGGCCCGCACGCCGGCGCTGGTGTTCGGCCCGGATGATTTCCTGCAGCATCGCTACCTGGCGTCCCTGGGCGTCGACGGTGGTTTCGAACACCATCTATGCCCCTCGTCCGAAGGTTTTATTCGCCTGACGGAAGCCGGATTGGGCTGGGGCCTGGTGCCCGAACTGCAGGTGCGCGACCAGCTGGAAAAGGGCGTGTTGGTGGAGTTATTGCCAGATAAGCCGATCGATGTGCCGCTGTACTGGCATCATTGGCGCAGTGGTGGACAATTGCTGGGCCTGCTGACGGATCATCTGGCACACACAACGGGGCAATGGTTGGTGCCGTTGGCGTGATGGCCAGCGTCAAGGCAACAGCGATGAAAAACGAAAGAATGCGGAGTAAGTCATGAAAATTCTGGTCACCGGCGCAAGCGGCTTCATTGGCGGGCGCTTTGCGCGTTTCGCCCTGGAGCAGGGCCTGGACGTGCGGGTCAACGGGCGGCGGGCCGAAGGTGTGGAGCACCTGGTACGGCGCGGCGCCGAGTTTATCCAGGGTGATTTGAATGATCCGGACCTGGTGCGCGAGCTGTGCCGCGACGTCGAGGCCGTGGTGCATTGCGCCGGGGCCGTGGGGCTGTGGGGGCGTTATCAGGACTTCCACCAGGGCAATGTGCTGGTTACCGAAAACGTGGTGGAGGCCTGCCTCAAGCAGCGGGTCGGGCGCCTGGTGCACCTGTCTTCGCCGTCGATCTACTTCGACGGCCGTGACCACCTGGGCTTGACCGAAGAACAAGTGCCCAAGCGTTTCAAGCATCCGTATGCAGCCACCAAATACCTGGCGGAGCAAAAGGTGTTTGGCGCCCAGGAGTTTGGCCTCGAAGTGCTGGCCCTGCGCCCGCGCTTTGTCACGGGGGCCGGCGACATGAGCATCTTCCCGCGCCTGTTGAAGATGCAGCGCAAGAACCGCCTGGCGATTGTCGGCGATGGCCTGAACAAGGTCGATTTCACCAGCGTGCACAACCTCAATGAAGCCCTGCTCAGCAGTTTGCTGGCGACGGGCTCGGCGTTGGGCAAGGTCTACAACATCAGCAACGGTGCCCCGGTGCCGGTGTGGGATGTGGTGAACTACGTGATGCGACAGATGGACATGCCTCAGGTCACCCGTTATCGGTCCTACGGCTTGTCTTACAGCGTTGCGGCGCTCAATGAAGCTTTCTGTGCCATGTGGCCAGGGCGCCCGGAACCGTCTTTGTCACGGCTGGGCATGCAGGTGATGAACAAAGATTTCACCCTCGACATCACCCGCGCACGGCATTATCTCGACTACCAGCCCAAGGTCAGCCTGTGGGCGGCCCTCGACGAGTTCTGCAGTTGGTGGAAGGCCCAGGACGTGGGACTTAAATAACCGGCAACACACCGGGAACCGAATTTGCGAACCCGGGTCGATCAGTGCGGCAGGTCGGGGGTTTATACTCCGACGCCTGGCTATCCATATGCCACCTCAAAGGATTTAAGGTTGATTCATGCGTAACGATGCTAACGACGACTTCGACAACGTTCCCAGCCTGCGGGCCGACACCTCGGACGACGATGATTTCGAGCCCACGCCGGCTACCTCCGTGCGCTCCCGGCCTGCGCCGGTTGTCAAGGTCAAGAGCGCCAGTACCGGGCCGCTGTGGGCATTGGTCGGTGCGCTGCTGTTCGCCTTCGCCGGCCTAGCCTGGTGGAGCTTCCAGCAGATTTCCCTGATGGGCCAGCAACTGGTGGCGACCCAGGAAAGCTTCGCGCGCATCAGCGAGGAAGCGGCGGGGCGCCTGCAGGATATTTCCGGCAAGGTGGTGGCCAGCGAAGCCAATGTGAATAATGGCAGCGAGGCCCTGAAACTGCAGATCAAGCAGCTGGAGACCCAGTTGCTGGAGCAGGGCAAGCAGCAGATGGGCGTGGCCGGCCAGGCAACGGACCTGGACAAGCGCCTGGAGCAGATGACCGCCAGCACGACCCAACTGTCCAGTGCCAACGCGCAATTGCAGGGCCAGGTCCAGGCGCTGACGGAGGCGGTGGCTACCCTCAAGTCCCGGGACGCCGAGTTCAAGGACCTCTCCGCCGACGTCGCAGCCCTGAAAAAACAGGGCAACCCCACGGCCGCCATCGCCCGCCTGGAGCAGGACCTTGTGGTCCTCAAGAGCGAACTGGACAACCGCGCCGCGGCTTCCGACGGTCCGTCCACCAAGGAGTTCGACGTGTTCCGCATCCAGACCACGCGTAACGTCACTGCCTTGCAAAGCCAGGTGCAGAACCTGCAGCAGCAGATCAACCAGCCGGCCCGGATCACCCCTCTCGGGCAGCAGTGATGTGAGGTGCTGCAGGCGTCACTACACATGACGCCTGCAGGCCCTGGCACAATCAATGTCACCAATCAGTGACATTTCCCGTCTCCTTCGTTACTTGCCCTCGCGCCGCCCTTGTTTAGACTCCCGTCATCCCGCACATAATAAAAAGGGCTAATCATGACCACGCAACCACTGCCTGCCAGTAGTTGGCTGAACGCACCTGCCCATCACGCCTGGCTTGCCACTGAAGGCCAGCGCCTGCTGTCATTCGCCAAGGCTTCCAGGCTGCCTGACGGCTTCGGCAACCTCGACGATCAAGGCGTCCTGCCGCCCGATGCCGTCGCTGAAACCATGAACACCGCCCGTATGACCCACAGCTTTGCCATGGCCCATGGCCTGGGGCTGCCAGGTTATGCCGATCTGGTGGAACACGGCGTCGTGGCCCTCAGCGGCCCGCTGCGTGATGCCCGGCACGGCGGTTGGTTCGCCACGCCCGACGCCCGCGACGGCAACACCGGCAAGGCCGCCTACCTGCACGCCTTTGTCGCACTGGCCGCCAGCTCCGCAGTAGTGGCTGGCGCGCCCGGCGCGCAAACCTTGCTCAACGACGCGATCCACATCATCGACCAGTACTTCTGGAACGAAGAGGAGGGCGCGATGCTCGAGTCCTTCGCCCAGGACTGGAGCGGGGTAGAAGCCTATCGCGGCGCCAACAGCAACATGCACGCCACTGAAGCCTTCCTGGCCCTGGCCGATGTCACCGGTGAAACCCGCTGGTTGGACCGGGCACTGCGCATCGTCGAGCGGATTATTCATATCCATGCGGCGCAAAACCGGGACATGGTGATCGAGCATTTCGACAGCCATTGGCAACCCCTGCGTGGTTACAACGAAGACAACCCGGCCGATGGTTTTCGTCCCTACGGCATCACCCCCGGGCACGGCTTCGAATGGGCGCGACTGGTGTTGCACCTTGAGGCTGCGCGCCTGGATGCCGGGCTCGTCACCCCTGAGTGGCTAGTGACCGACGCCAAGGGCCTGTTCGCCAGCGCCTGTGAATACGCCTGGGCCGTCGACGGCGCCCCCGGCATTGTCTACACCCTCGACTGGAGCCAGCGCCCCGTGGTGCGCGAGCGCCTGCACTGGACCCATTGCGAAGCCAGTGCCGCTGCCCAGGCGCTGCTCAAACGCACGGGGGAGCTGCATTACGAAACCTGGTACCGGCGCTTCTGGGAGTTCTGTGAAACCCGTTTCATTGACCGCACCCACGGCAGCTGGCACCACGAACTGAGCCCGAAAAACCAGCCCAGCGCGAAAATCTGGGGTGGCAAACCGGACCTCTACCACGCCTGGCAGTCTGTCTTGCTGCCGGGGCTACCCTTGTCACCGAGCATGGCCAGTGCCGTGGCCACCGGACGCTATGTCACCAAGTGGTGACATTTTGGCGTCCCTTTGTTACCTGCACCTGAAAAATCCCTGTTTAAACTCGTTTGCAGCGCAAGCACCGACTTGCATGCATAACAACAAGAAAAAAGGTACTCAGATGAAAGCGATCAGTCGCCTCGCCGTAGCTATTTCCGTTGCCTCGTTGTTTCCCCTCAGTGCTTTTGCCGCCGACTCGAAAGGGACGGTTGAAGTTGTGCATTGGTGGACCTCGGGTGGCGAGAAAGCGGCAGTAGATGTCCTGAAGGCCCAAGTTGAAAAAGACGGTTTCACCTGGAAAGACGGTGCCGTCGCCGGCGGTGGCGGTTCCACTGCCATGACCGTACTGAAAAGCCGCGCCGTTGCTGGCAACCCGCCAGGCATGGCCCAGATCAAAGGCCCCGACATTCAGGAATGGGCGTCCACCGGGCTGCTCGACACCGACGTCCTGAAGGTTCCCGCCAAAGAAGAGAAGTGGGATTCGCTGCTGGACAAGAAAGTCTCCGATACCGTGAAGTACGAAGGTGATTACGTGGCCGTGCCGGTGAACATTCACCGCGTGAACTGGCTGTGGATCAACCCGGAAGTGTTCAAGAAAGCCGGTATCGAAAAACCGCCTACCACCCTCGAAGAATTCTACGCCGCTGGCGACAAGCTGAAAAAAGCCGGCTTCATTGCGCTCGCCCACGGTGGCCAGCCTTGGCAGGACAGCACCGTCTTCGAAGCGGTCGTGCTCTCGGTCATGGGGGCTGACGGTTACAAGAAAGCCCTGGTCGACCTCGACGAAAAAGCCCTGACCGGCCCTGAAATGATCAAGTCCCTGACCGAGCTGAAGAAAGTCGCGACCTACATGGACGCCGACGGCAAGGGCCAGGACTGGAACCTGGAAGCCGCCAAGGTCATCAACGGCAAGGCCGGCATGCAGATCATGGGTGACTGGGCCAAGAGTGAATGGACCGCCGCCAAGAAAGTCGCCGGCAAAGACTACGAGTGCGTAGCCTTCCCGGGCACCGACAAGGCCTTCACCTACAACATCGACTCCCTCGCAGCCTTCAAGCAGAAAGACAAAGGCACTGCTGCCGGTCAGCAGGACATCGCCAAGGTCGTGCTGAGCGAAAACTTCCAGAAAGTCTTCAGCATCAACAAAGGCTCGATCCCGGTTCGTATCGACATGTTGCAAGACATGGGCAAATACGGCTTCGACTCCTGCGCCCAGACTGCTGCCAAGGACTTCCTGGCGGATGCCAAGACTGGCGGCCTGCAACCAAGCATGGCCCACAACATGGCAACCACGCTGGCGGTACAAGGCGCGTTCTTTGATGTCGTGACCAACTACATCAACGACCCGAAAGCTGACCCTGCGGATACCGCGAAGAAACTCGCTGCCGCGATCAAGTCTGCCAAGTAACGGTTAGCACTGAATGGCCTTGTGGGGGGACCCCTAACCCCCACAAGGCATGTTCCTGTAGTCCTTTTTCCCTGTACTGGATTTTCCCATGAGTTCTGTTGCTGTGTTCAGCAAAGCCTCGCCGTTCGATGCACTGCAGCGCTGGCTACCCAAACTGGTGCTGGCGCCGAGCATGTTCATCGTTCTGGTGGGCTTCTATGGCTACATCCTGTGGACGTTCGTGCTGTCGTTCACTAACTCGACTTTCCTGCCGACCTACAAGTTCGTAGGCCTGGCGCAATACGTGCGCTTGTTCGACAACGACCGCTGGTGGGTCGCGAGCAAGAACCTCGCGGTGTTCGGGGGCATGTTCATCGGCATCACCCTGGTGATCGGCGTGACCCTGGCGATTTTCCTCGACCAGAAAATCCGTCGCGAAGGTTTTATCCGCACCATTTACCTGTACCCGATGGCGCTTTCGATGATCGTCACCGGTACCGCCTGGAAATGGCTGCTCAACCCAGGCATGGGCCTGGACAAACTGCTGCGTGACTGGGGCTGGGAAGGCTTTCGCCTGGACTGGCTGATCGACCCGGACCGTGTGGTGTATTGCCTGGTGATCGCTGCTGTGTGGCAAGCCTCGGGCTTCATCATGGCGATGTTCCTTGCCGGCCTGCGCGGTGTTGATCAATCGATCATCCGTGCGGCGCAGATCGACGGCGCGAGCATGCCGCGCATCTACTGGAAAGTGGTGCTGCCAAGCCTGCGCCCGGTGTTCTTCAGTGCGGTAATGATCCTGGCGCACATCGCGATCAAGAGCTTCGACCTGGTGGCGGCCATGACGGCGGGTGGTCCGGGTTACTCCTCCGACCTGCCGGCGATGTTCATGTACTCCTTCACCTTCAGCCGCGGCCAGATGGGCATGGGTTCGGCCAGTGCGATTCTGATGCTCGGTGCGATTCTCGCGATCATCGTGCCTTACCTGTACTCCGAGCTGAGGACCAAGCGCAATGACTAGTCTTGCTGGCAAACCTGCCATCAGCCTGAGCCGCGTCGCGATCTACGCGGTGCTGATTCTCGCTGTCCTGCTGTACCTGGTGCCGTTGGTGGTCATGTTGCTCACCAGCTTCAAGACCCCGGAAGACATCAGCACCGGCAACCTGCTGAGCTGGCCCACCGTGATCACCGGCATCGGCTGGGTGAAAGCCTGGGCCACGGTTGACGGCTACTTCTGGAACTCGATCAAGATCACCGTTCCGGCGGTACTGATCTCCACCGCCATCGGTGCGTTGAACGGCTACGTGCTGTCGATGTGGCGCTTCCGTGGTTCGCAGTTGTTCTTCGGCCTGTTGCTGTTCGGCTGCTTCCTGCCGTTCCAGACCGTGCTGCTGCCAGCCTCGTTCACCCTCGGCAAGATGGGCCTGGCCAGTACCACCACGGGCCTGGTGTTCGTGCACATCGTCTACGGACTGGCGTTTACTACACTGTTCTTCCGTAACTACTACGTCAGCATTCCCGATGCACTGGTGAAGGCGGCTCGCCTGGATGGCGCGGGGTTCTTCACGATCTTCCGCCTGATCATCCTGCCGATGTCGACACCCATCATCATGGTGTGCCTGATCTGGCAGTTCACGCAGATCTGGAACGACTTCCTGTTCGGCGTGGTGTTCTCCAGCGGTGATTCGCAGCCCATCACGGTGGCGCTGAACAACCTGGTCAACACCAGTACCGGGGTCAAGGAATATAACGTTGATATGGCGGCGGCGATGATCGCCGGGCTGCCGACCCTGCTGGTCTATGTGGTCGCAGGCAAGTATTTCGTGCGCGGCCTGACGGCCGGCGCGGTCAAGGGGTAATCATGGCAACGCTCGAACTTCGTAACGTAAACAAGACCTACGGTACCGGCCTGCCGGACACCCTGAAGAACATCGAACTGTCGATCAAGGAAGGTGAGTTCCTGATCCTGGTCGGCCCTTCGGGTTGCGGCAAATCGACCTTGATGAATTGCATTGCCGGCCTGGAAAACATCACCGGTGGCGCGATCATGATCGGCGACCAGGACGTCAGCGGCATGAGCCCCAAGGATCGTGACATCGCCATGGTGTTCCAGTCCTACGCGCTGTACCCGACCATGAGCGTGCGCGAGAACATCGAATTCGGCCTGAAGATTCGCAAGATGCCCCAGGCGGCGATCGATGAAGAAGTGGCGCGAGTGGCCAAGCTGCTGCAGATCGAGCACCTGCTCAATCGCAAGCCGGGCCAGCTCTCCGGTGGCCAGCAACAACGCGTGGCCATGGGCCGGGCACTGGCGCGTCGCCCGAAGATCTACCTGTTCGACGAACCGCTGTCCAACCTCGACGCCAAGCTGCGGGTCGAGATGCGTACCGAAATGAAACTGATGCACCAGCGTCTGAAAACCACCACCGTCTACGTCACCCACGATCAGATCGAAGCGATGACCCTGGGCGACAAAGTGGCGGTCATGAAGGACGGCATCATCCAGCAGTTCGGCACGCCGAAAGAGATCTACAACGACCCGGCCAACCTGTTCGTGGCGAGCTTCATCGGTTCGCCGCCGATGAACTTCATTCCACTGCGCCTGCAACGCAAGGACGGCCGCCTGGTGGCGCTGCTGGACAGCGGCCAGGCCCGCTGTGAATTGCCATTGAACATGAACGATGCCGGTCTTGAAGACCGCGAAGTGATCCTGGGCCTGCGCCCGGAGCAGATCGTGCTGGCCGCTGCCGAAGCCACCGGTGCGCCGACCATTCGGGCCGAGGTGCAAGTCACCGAGCCGACCGGTCCGGACACCCTGGTGTTCGTGCAAATCAATGACACCAAGGTCTGCTGCCGCCTGGCGCCCGATGTGGCGCCGCAAGTGGGCGAGACCCTGACCTTGCAGTTCGACCCGGCCAAGGTGTTGCTGTTCGACGCCAAGACCGGCGAGCGCCTGGGCACTGCCACCTCGTTGCCGGCACAGGATCGTGCGGACAACGTTGCTCAATTCAAGGGACGCTGAAGTTTCAAATGATGTGTAGGGGCTTTTGTGAGAGTCCTGCTCTCACAAAGAAGTAAACCGCGTTAGATAAAAACAGTTAATAACAATAAAGACGAGGATGTAGGGATGAAAAAGCACCACAACAACACCCGGCTGATCTGCCAACTGTCAGCAGCAGCCGCCCTGGTACTGTCCGCCAATGCGATGGCGGACGACGCGTTCAGCGCCGATTCCAAGTGGATGACCGGCGATTGGGGCGGCGAGCGTACCAAGCTGATCGAGCAAGGTATCGACATCAAGGCGGATTACGTCGGTGAAGTCGGTGGCAACCTCAGCGGTGGCTACAACAACGACAAGACTGCCCGTTACGCTGACCAGTTCGGTCTGGGCGTGGCACTGGACCTGCAAAAGCTGTGGGGCTGGGATAACACCCAGGCCAAGATCCAGTTGACCAATCGTAATGGCGCAAACATTTCCAACGACCGTATTGGTGACCCGCGTGCCGGCACCTTGAGTTCGTCTCAAGAAGTCGACGGCCGAGGCCACATGGTGCGTCTGACCCAGTTCTGGATTCAGCACCAGATGTTCGACAACAAGCTGGACGTGAAACTCGGTTACTTCGGTGAAGGCGAAGACTTCAACACCTTCCCGTGCGACTTCCAGAACCTGTCGTTCTGTGGCTCGCAGGTCGGTAACTATGTAAACACCTGGTACAACTGGCCCGTCAGCCAGGCGGCTATCCGCGTGAAGTACAACATCACGCCTGAGCTGTATGCGCAAATCGGTGCGTACAACCAGAACCCGTCGCAACTGGAGCACGGCAACGGCTTCAAGCTCAGCGGCAGCGGCACCAAAGGCACCGTATTGCCGGTTGAATTGGTCTGGTCGCCGAAGGTCAATGGCCTGCCGGGCGAATACCGTGTGGGTTACTACAAGAGCACCGCCGACGCTACCGACGTACGTGAAGACGTCAACGGTAACGATGCTGGAACCACGGGCGCAGCCTTCCGCGTTCGCAGCAGCAAAAGCGGTTACTGGGGCGTTCTGCAACAGCAACTCACCACCCACAATGGCGATGCTTCCCGCGGCTTGAACATTGCGGCCAACGTCACCTTCCACGACAAAGACACCAACCTGGTCGACAACTACCAGTCGCTGATGCTTGTGTATAAAGGTCCATTCGACGCACGTACAAAAGATGACGTGGGTATCGGTGTATCCCGTATCCATGCCAACAGTGACGTGAAGAAAAATGCTGAGTTGCTCAACGCGGCCGGCGGGTTCACGGATTACGACCAATCGGGTTACGCACCGCTGCGTAACACGGAGTACAACGTCGAACTCAACTACGGCTTCCACGTCACCAACTGGCTGACCGTGCGTCCTAACCTGCAATACATCGCCAACCCAGGTGGTGTTAAGCAAGTCGACAACGCGGTGGTAGCGGGCCTGAAAATTCAGTCTACGTTCTAACGTTGTTGCGATAAGCTCCTTCTCTCTGTGCGCATTTTGCGGGTAGCCATGGCTATCCGCTTTTTTTTGTGTGGGAGCTGGCTTGCCTGCGATGCGAGCCCCGCGGTGTATCTGCCACACCGAGGCGATGCCATCGCAGGCAAGCCAGCGCCTGCAAAGATATTCAGGACCGTGGCACATGCATGAGCATCCGCTGCAACGCTTTTTCAAATCCCTGCGCGAGCGGCCGGTATTCGCCTGGGAACGCTTCCAGATGCGCGATGTGCTGGTGATTGATCACCCGCTCTGCCAAGCGGTGTTCAGTCGTCAGGGCGCGCAATTGCTGCACTTTCAGCCCACGGGCCAGAAGCCCTGGCTGTGGTGCGCGGCCAAGTGGCCGCAGGTCGGCGCCATCCGTGGCGGCGTGCCGGTGTGTTGGCCGTGGTATGGCCGCCATCCCAGCGAAAACGCCTGGCCGTCCCATGGCTGGGCACGGCTGATCGACTGGAAGTTGCTGGACAGCAGCACCGACGACGACGGCGTGCGTTTGCACTGGCAATTGCAGCTATGCGACTGGCAGGTGGACCTGCATGCACACCTGGGGGAAACCCTGGAGCTGCGCCTGGCCACCGAGCACCAGGACGAGCTGCCGTGCCAATTGAGCCATGCTTTGCACGCTTATTGGCGGATTGGCAACGTTGGTGAGATAGCGCTGTCTGGGCTCGATGGCGCGCAGGGCTACGACCAGCTGAATCGTCAGGCGTGCCAGCAGGAAGGTGAGTTGCGTGTCGATGGTGGGTGTCAGCGGGTGTTCCAGCACGACGGCGAACTGCACCTCAAGGACCATGCCTGGCAGCGCGAATTGTGCATCGACACCGGCGAGAGTGCCGACACGGTGGTGTGGCACCCGGGGAGTCGACCGTTGCTGGGGGTGAGCTTCAACGAGGCTGCGGGGTTTGTGTGTGTGGAGTCGGCGATGGCTGCTGCGAGCCTGGCGCCGGGGGAGAGGGCGCATTTGAGTTTGCAGGCCAGGGCGGGGGCTTGATCCGGATGTTCCGGTGTTGCTGATGCCGCTTTCGCGAGCAAGCCCGCTCCCACATTAGACCGAGTTCCACTTTTGGAATGCAGTCGAATGTGGGAGCGGGCTTGCTCGCGAAGAGGCCGGCACATTCACAGTAGATTCGGGCCTAGTTGAATTCATCCCCAACCGGATACCGGCTGTCGTTCAAGCTCTCTTTGATCTTGCGCAAGTGCGGCTGGAAATCCACTCCGCGACGCAAGGTCATGCCCGTCGCCAGTACATCCAGCACCGTCAACTGAATGATCCGCGAGGTCATCGGCATGTAGATGTCGGTGTCCTCCGGCAACGGAATGTTCAGGCTCACCGTACTGGCCTTGGCCAGCGGCGAATTTTCGGCGGTCACGCCCAGCACCGAGGCGCCGTTTTCCCGCGCAATACGTGCTACTTCCACCAGTTCACGGGTACGCCCGGTGTAGGAAATGATCACGAACAACTCCCCGGTGTGGGCCACCGAGGCGATCATCCGCTGCATCAGCACATCGGCGTGGGCCGTGACCGACAGGTTGAAACGGAAAAACTTGTGCAGCGCGTCCATGGCCACCGGCGCCGAAGCACCCAGGCCGAAGAAGTGGATCTGCCGAGCCTGGATCAGCAGGTCGACGGCCTTGCTGATCAGGTTCGGGTCCAGGGCCTGGCAGGCGCTGTCGAGGGACGCGATGGCACTGCCGAAGATCTTCTGGGTGTAGGCCTCCGGGTTATCATCGGCCTCCACCGCGCGGCTGACATACGCCGCGCCACTGGCCAGGCTTTGCGCCAGCTGCAATTTAAGTTCAGGGTAACCACTCACGCCGAACGAGCGGCAGAAGCGGTTCACTGTAGGTTCGCTGACCGAAGCGGCCTGGGCGAGGGCGGCGATAGAGAAGCGGGTCGCCTGCTGCGGGTTGAGCAGGATGACCTCGGCGACTTTACGTTCAGCCTTGTTCAGTTCTTCGAGGCGTTTCTGGATCTGTTCCAGTAGATTTCGCACGCGGTCCATTCATGTTTCCTTAGGGCGACGATGCAAATAAGGGTCGTCAACCAATCGACGAGCGGCCCTTTGCGGTGGCCTATCCTACTGAGGGTAGTTGAACACCACCACTCGGAATACGTTTTTCGGGAAAATGTTGTGGTTATTACTACATTTTTCCTTGAGTGATGCCTTAAAAAAAGGTATTTGTAGCTTAACTTGATAAAAGAACAAACATCATGCCTTCGATAACCGTAGAACCCTGCACCTTTGCCCTGTTTGGCGCCTTGGGTGATCTGGCGCTGCGCAAGTTATTTCCTGCCCTCTATCAACTCGATGGTGCGGGCCTGCTGCACGAAGACACGCGCATCCTGGCCCTGGCCCGTGAGGCCGGTTCCGAGCAACAGCACCTGGCCCACATCGAAAAAGAATTGCGCAGCTACGTTGGCAAGGAACTGGACGAAACCGTCGCCCAGCGTTTCCTGGCCCGCCTGACGTACCTGCACGTCGACTTCCTGAAGGCCGATGACTACGTCGCCCTGGCAGAGAACGCCGGCACCGAACAACGCCTGATCGCCTACTTCGCTACCCCGGCGGCGGTGTACGGCGCGATCTGCGAGAACCTGTCCAAGGTCGGCCTGGCGGAAAATACCCGCGTGGTCCTGGAAAAACCCATCGGCTCGGACCTGGATTCCTCGCGCAAGGTCAACGACGCCGTGGCGCAGTTCTTCCCGGAAAACCGCACCTACCGCATCGACCACTACCTGGGCAAAGAGACCGTCCAGAACCTGATCGCCCTGCGTTTTGCCAACAGCCTGTTTGAAACCCAGTGGAACCAGAACTACATCTCCCACGTGGAAATCACCGTGGCCGAGCAAGTAGGCATCGAAGGTCGCTGGGGCTATTTCGACAAGGCCGGGCAGCTGCGGGACATGATCCAGAATCACCTGCTGCAGCTGCTGTGCCTGATCGCCATGGACCCGCCGGCCGACCTGTCTGCCGACAGTATTCGGGACGAGAAGGTCAAGGTGCTCAAGGCCCTGGCGCCCATCAGCCCGGACGGCCTGACCACCCAGGTGGTGCGTGGCCAATACATCGCCGGCTACAGCGCCGGCAAGCCGGTACCGGGTTACCTGGAAGAAGAGAACTCCAACACCCAGAGCGACACCGAGACCTTCGTCGCCCTGCGTGCCGATATCCGTAACTGGCGTTGGGCCGGGGTGCCGTTCTACCTGCGTACCGGCAAGCGCATGCCGCAAAAACTGTCGCAGATCGTCATCCACTTCAAGGAACCGTCCCACTACATCTTCGCCCCGGAGCAGCGCTTGCAGATCAGCAACAAACTGATCATCCGCCTGCAACCGGACGAAGGGATTTCCTTGCGCGTGATGACCAAGGAGCAGGGCCTGGACAAGGGCATGCAACTGCGCAGCGGCCCGCTGCAACTGAATTTTTCCGACACCTATCGCAGCGCACGGATTCCCGATGCCTACGAGCGGCTGTTGCTGGAAGTAATGCGTGGCAACCAGAACCTGTTTGTGCGCAAAGATGAAATCGAAGCTGCGTGGAAGTGGTGTGACCAGTTGATCGCCGGGTGGAAAAAGTCCGGTGATGCGCCCAAGCCGTACGCGGCGGGGTCCTGGGGGCCAATGAGCTCGATTGCACTGATCACGCGGGACGGGAGGTCTTGGTATGGCGATATCTGATTTGAAACTGCCTCAGGGCGTGACTGCCCATGAGTACCGCAACCCGGTGCTGCTGGCGGATGGCTTGGCCAATGACGTGGCCGAACAACTGCGCGCGGCCATCAGTGCCCGTGGCGAAGCGACCCTGGTGGTGTCCGGCGGCCGCAGCCCGGTGGCGTTCTTCCAGAACCTCGCCAAGCAAGGCCTGGACTGGTCCAAGGTGACCATCACCCTGGCCGACGAGCGCTGGGTGCCGGTGGAACATGCCGACAGCAATGCCGGCCTGTTGAAGAAGTATTTGCTGCAAGGCCCGGCGGCCAAGGCCAAGTTCCTGAGCCTGTACAGCGTCGCCGCCACCCTTGACGACGCTGCCGAGCAGGCTGATCGCCTGCTGGCCGAGTTGCCGACGATTGATGTGCTGGTACTGGGCATGGGCGACGACGGCCACACCGCGTCGCTGTTCCCCAACAGCCCGAACCTGGCTGAAGCGTTGAAGCCGGACGGCAGCCGTCGTTGCTGGCCGATGCTGGCGCCGACCGTGCCGCACCAGCGCCTGACCATGAGTCGCGCGCTGCTGGCCACCGCCCACTACACCGTGCTGTCGATTTCCGGCAGCTCGAAATTGACCACCTTGAGCGCCGCGCTGGCCAGTGACGACGTTGCTGCCATGCCGATACGCGCGTTTTTGCAACCTACTCTAGAGATTTACTGGTGCCCATGAGCCAAGGATCAGCCGCGATGAACAGCCCTCAACCTACCGTTTCCATGGCGGACAAAGTTGCCTTGATCGACAGCCTCTGCGCCAAGGCGCGGATCCTGCCGGTGATCACCATTGCCCGTGAACAGGACATCCTGCCGCTGGCCGATGCCCTGGCAGCCGGTGGTTTGACCGCACTGGAAGTGACCCTGCGTTCGCAGTTCGGCCTCAAGGCCATCCAGGTACTGCGTGAGCAGCGTCCGGAGCTGTGCACCGGTGCCGGTACCGTGCTGGATCGTCATATGCTGGAAGCGGCCGAAGTGGCCGGTTCGCAATTTATCGTCACCCCCGGGATTACCCGTGACCTGCTGGAAGCCTCGGTACACAGCTCGATTCCGCTGTTGCCGGGCATCAGCAATGCCTCCGGGATCATGGAAGGTTATGGCCTGGGTTATCGCCGTTTCAAGCTGTTCCCGGCTGAAGTCAGCGGTGGCGTGGCGGCGATCAAGGCCCTGGGCGGCCCGTTTGGCGAAGTGAAATTCTGCCCGACTGGTGGTGTTGGCCCGGCCAACATCAAGAGCTACATGGCGTTGAAAAATGTGATGTGCGTGGGCGGTAGCTGGATGCTTGATCCGGAATGGGTCAAGAACGGCGACTGGGCACGCATCCAGGAAACCACCGCCGAGGCGCTGGCCCTGCTGGACTGATTGGATTTACCGAATCGTTGTTGCTGTGTTCTACGGCATTTTTGCGGTGCACTTGGTCGGTGTACCGCTTTTTTTTGCCTGCGGAAAATGGCCCACTCCCACTGTAGGAGCGAGCTTGCTCGCGAAAAAACCGAGAGCACCGCTGGGTGTCAGGTTTCCCGTGTCATCGTTAACGACCTTCGCGAGCAAGCTCGCTCCTACAGTGATATCGCGCTCAGTTCGGTGATGGCTTTGATCAGCGCATGAATGTCCGCCGCTGACGTCAAAAAGCCTGGTGTCACCCGAATACAACTGCCGAACGACGCCCCGCTGCGGGTTGTGGTGAAGAGGTCGTATTCCTTGAGCAGTCGGTCCGCCATCACCTGCTGATCCGGCTTGTCAGTGAACTTGAACGACGTAATCGCGCAATACAGCCGTGGGTCGTCCGGCGTCAGCACTTCAATTCCCGGCAGCTGCCGCACCTCACTCACCCACAAATCCCGCAGGTAATTAAGGCGGGCGCCCTTGGCTCTGGATCCACCCAGCAAACGATGCTCTTCGAACACCAGCGGCAAGGTCATCAACGCCGGGAAATTCGGCGTGCTGTATGGCGTGCGGGCACGTACATCGGTGGCCGGGTAATGAAACTCCCCCATGTCCGGATCAATGTCCGCCAACCGTTGCGGGTCGATATAAATAAAGCCCAGGGTCAACGGCGCACCGATCCACTTGTGCAGGTTGAAACCGGCAAACGCGATACCCAACTGTGCCAGGTTGAACTCGATCTGCCCCAGCGCATGGGCGCCATCGAGGATCACATCAATTCCATGTTCCCTGGCAGCGCCGGCAATCGCCTCCACCGGCATCACCAGCCCGGTGCGGTGAGTCACGTAGGTCAGTGCCAGCAGTTTCAGGCGGGGATAGCGCAGGAACGCATCGCGATACGTCTGCACCAGGCTGTCGAAACTGGCCGGGTGTTCGTGGGCAATCTCGATCACTTCTACGCCGCGATTCTGCGCCAGCCAGCGCATGGCGCCCTTGACGGTGTCGTACTCCAGGTCGCTGATCAGCACCTGGTCGCCGGGCTGCAAGCGGTTGTAGTTGCGGATCAGCGACTGCAACGCATCCGAGGCGCAGCGGGTGAGGGCGATGGCTTCAGGATCGGCGTCCATCAACTGCGCCAACTGGTTACGGATCTCGACGTTTTCGCCCTGCTCGAAACGCTGGCGCACATGGATAGAGTTGCTGCGGTTGATGAAGGCGACGTTGTCCTGATACTGCTCAAGTACCGCGCGGCTCATGCGCCCGAAGTAACCGTTTTCGAGGTTGATCGGGCCGGGCTCCAGGTCGTAGCGCTGGGCGATGGCGTGCCAGTGTTGTTCGTCGCGGGTACTGTCCATGTGCGTGCTCTATTAATGACGAGGGGCAGGCTTGCCGTGTTTGGCGCGTAGGGGTTCCAGCAGTTCGGATAAACCGTTGTGGTCGATTTCCTGCATCAGGGCCAGCAACCCGCCCAGTTCGCCGTGGGGGAAACCTTCACGGGCGAACCAGTTCAGGTAGGGGCCGGGCAAGTCGGCAATGATCCGGCCCTTGTACTTGCCGAAGGGCATTTCGCGGGTGATCAGCAGTTCAAGTTTTTCAGGGTTCATTGCGGCTTCAGGTGTTTGAGTCGATGCCTTGGAAAATACAGGCATTCTGCATGGAGGCCAAATGACAGATCATGCAAATAAAGCGGATACAGATTTTTGTGTATTGGCTAACTTATTGAAATTTAAGTAATAAATTGTTTTTCAAAAGCTGGCACGGGCGCTGCAATTACTAATACACGTTTCTTAACCCGCGAAGGAATTGAAAAATGACTGATATCAACAAAGAATCGATCTCTGTACTCAACGACCTGATCGAGACCAGCAAAGACGGCCAGGAAGGCTTCAAGACCTGCGCAGAAGACATCAAGCACCCAGAACTCAAAGCCCTGTTTGCCAAACGTTCCGTTGATTGCGGTACCGCCGCTGCCGAACTGCAGACCGCAGTAAGAGCACTGGGTGGCGATCCGGAAGATTCCGGCAGCGTCGCCGGTGCCTTGCACCGTGGTTGGGTCGACGTGAAGTCGATGGTGACCGGTAAAGACGAAGAAGCCGTGCTGAACGAAGCCGAGCGCGGTGAAGACCACGCACTGAAGGCTTACAAAGAAGCGATCGAGAAGATCAACAAGCACAACCTGCTGGGCATTCGTGACCTGGTAGAGCGTCAGTTCCACGGCGCGCAACGCAACCACGACCAGGTGAAAGCCCTGCGTAACCAGGCTCGCGCTCAGTCTTGAGCCCCGCCTGAATAAAAAAGCCCCGCAGATGCGGGGCTTTTTCATGGGCGTTCGTTCAACCGATGCTGATGGCCGGCAGTTCGGTCAGGGTCACGGTCTGCTGCTTGCGTGGCGCGAGGATCTCGGCTTCGCCATCCACCACCAGTTCATCGCGCTGGTTGAATACGCGGGTGGCGATACGCACGCGGAATTTCGGCAGCTTCTCGAGGATTTCCAGACGCACGGTCAGGGTGTCGCCGATTTTGACCGGCTTCTGGAAGGTCATTTGCTGGCCGATGTATATCGTGCCGGGCCCAGGCAACTCGCACGCAACCGCCGCGCTGATCAGGGCGCCGCTGAACATGCCGTGGGCAATGCGCTCCTTGAACATGGTCGCCTTGGCGAATTCGGCGTCCAGATGCACCGGGTTGTGGTCGCCGGACATTGCCGCGAACAACTGGATATCGCGCTCTTCGACGGTCTTGCTGTAGCTGGCGGTCTGGCCGACTTCGAGGGCTTCGTAAGGCGTGTTGGTAACCTGGGTCATCAGTTGGTGCATCCTGTGGCTAATCAGAAATCTTAATATATTGATTTTAAACGAAAAATCATTCGCAGCGAGTAGGGCGGCGCAGCACTGCTGCCTGGGCCAGCCACGTCAGCACGTCGGCTGTGACCGCATCACGGTTGGTTTCGTTGAATAATTCGTGGCGCGCCTGTGGGTAAATGCTCAGCTCCAGGTGCTGGCAGCCAGCTTCACGCAACGCATTGGCCAGACTTTTGAGACGCTTGCCTTCACTGACCGGATCACATTCACCGCCCATTATCAGGATCGGCAGCCCCGGGTCTATCTGAGCGAGATTGGACGCTTTGCTGATTTGCTGCAAGCCGCCCAGCAGGTCGATCCACAGCTGGTTGGTGCAACGGAAGCCGCAAAGCGGGTCGCTGACGTACTTGTCGACCTCGGCCGGGTCACGGCTGAGCCAGTCGAAAGCGGTGCGATTGGGTTTGAACGCCTTGTTGAACGATCCAAATGACAGGAAATCAATCAGCGCACTGCGCCCGCGCAACCCCTGGCGCAGGCGTTCGACATGGGCAATCACCTTGGCCGCGCCGTACAGCGCCACCGGCTGGAAATTCGAGCCGCTGAGAATCGCCCCGTTAAGGCTCGCGCTGTGGTGCAGCAGGTACGCCTGGGCAATGTAGCTGCCCATGCTGTGGCCCAGCAGGATGATCGGCACCCCCGGCGCTTGCTGGCCGATATGCTGGTTGAGGCTCGCCAGGTCGCCCACCACCTTGTTCCAGCCGTCTTTCTCGGCGAACAGCCCCAGGGTGCCCTCGTCGGCGGTACGCCCGTGGCCGCGCTGGTCGGGGGCGTACAGGCCGTAGCCGGCATCGCACAACGCCTGGGCCAGGCGGGCATAGCGGCCACTGTGCTCGGCCATGCCGTGGGCCAGCATGATCAGCGCCTTGGGCGGCCCGTCCGGCAGCCACTGGTTGACGTACACCCGACTGCGGTCATTCGCGGTCAGCCAGAAAGTGGTGTGGTTCATGGCGCTTCCTTTGCTCAGGGTCGTTGCAGTGTATAGCTCATTCACCGCAGGCCGCTGGATCAGCGCTGGCCTTGGCGGGGAGATTCACACAATCAATGACGCATCTTGTTGTATTTGCCTGATTGACCATAGCTGCTAACGTCCCCAAAGCTCCGCTTTCATCGCAACATCAAAAGCGGCCGGACCACTCAGGTAAGAGGACAAGAATAATGCAACCTGATTTCTGGAATGACAAACGCGCAGCCGGGGTTCCCAACGAGATCGACCTCACAGCCTATAAATCGGTGATCGAAGTCTTCGAGCGTTCCTGCAAGACCTTTGCCGATCGTCCGGCGTTCAGCAACATGGGGATCACCCTGACCTACGCCGAGCTGGATCGGCGCAGCGCCGCGTTCGCCGGTTACCTGCAGTGGCACACCGACCTCAAGCCGGGTGACCGCATTGCCGTGCAGATGCCCAACGTCCTGCATTATCCGATTGCCGTGTTCGGCGCCCTGCGCGCCGGGCTGATCGTGGTCAACACCAACCCGTTGTACACCCCGCGGGAAATGCGTCACCAATTCAAGGATGCAGGCATTCGTGCGCTGGTGTACCTGAACCTGTTTGGCTCGCGGGTTGAAGAAGTCAGCAAGGACACCGAGATCGAATACCTGATCGAAGCGAAGATGGGCGACTTCATGCCCGCCGCCAAGGGCTGGCTGATCAACACCGTGGTCGACAAGGTCAAGAAGATGGTCCCGGCCTATAACCTGCCGCAAGCCATCTCCTTCAAGCGCGCCCTGCGCATGGGCGCCGGCCAGGCACTCAACCGCCACCCGGTGACCCTCGACGACATCGCGGTGCTGCAATACACCGGCGGCACCACCGGCCTGGCCAAGGGCGCAATGCTTACCCACGGCAACCTGGTGGCCAACATGCAGCAAGTGCGGGCGTGCATGTCGCAACTGGGGGACGACGGCCATCCGCTGATCAAGGAAGGCCAGGAGGTGATGGTGGCGCCGCTGCCGCTGTACCACATCTATGCCTTCACCGCGAATTGCATGTGCATGATGGTGTCGGGCAACCACAACGTACTGATCACCAATCCCCGGGACATTGGCGGCTTTATCAAGGAGCTGAAAAAGTGGCGCTTCACCGGGCTGCTGGGGCTCAACACCCTGTTCGTGGCCTTGATGGACCACCCGGACTTCAAGAGCCTGGATTTCTCCCACCTCAAGCTCACCAACTCCGGCGGCACCGCACTGGTCAAGGCCACGGCCGAGCGCTGGCAGCAACTGACCGGCTGCGCGATTGGTGAAGGCTACGGCTTGACCGAAACCTCACCGGTGGCCAGCACCAACCCCTACGGCGGCAAATCGAAGCTGGGCACCGTGGGCATTCCGGTGCCGGGCACGGCGATGAAGATCATCGACGACAACGGCGCGGAGCTGCCGCTGGGCGAGCGGGGCGAGCTGTGCATCAAGGGCCCGCAAGTGATGAAGGGCTACTGGCAGCAACCGGTGGCCACTGCCGAGACCCTGGACGCCGAAGGCTGGCTCAAGACCGG
Source organism: Pseudomonas sp. NPDC087814 (assembly GCF_044742865.1). Lineage (NCBI taxonomy): Bacteria > Pseudomonadati > Pseudomonadota > Gammaproteobacteria > Pseudomonadales > Pseudomonadaceae > Pseudomonas > Pseudomonas sp. NPDC087814. Next base: position 34,406 of record NZ_JBIUVK010000014.1, read on the forward strand.
CGATATCGCGGTGATCGACCCGGACGGCTTTGTGCGCATCGTTGATCGCAAGAAGGATCTGATCATCGTCTCGGGGTTCAACGTGTACCCCAACGAGATCGAAGACGTGGTGATGGCGCATCCGGCGGTGGCCAGCTGCGCGGTGATCGGCGTACCGGACGAGCGTACCGGCGAGGCGGTGAAGCTGTTTGTGGTGGCCCGTGCCCAGGGCGTGAGCCTTGAAGAGCTGAAGACCTACTGCAAGGCCAACTTCACCGGCTACAAGGTGCCCAAGCATATTGTGTTGCGTGAGTCGTTGCCGATGACGCCGGTGGGCAAGATCCTGCGGCGCGAATTGCGCGACATAGCCTGATTTGAAATAAGGTCAAAAAATGTGGGAGCGGGCTTGCTCGCGAAAGCGGTGTACCAGTCGACATATCCTGTGACTGACACTGCGCTTTCGCGAGCAAGCCCGCTCCCACATTTGGTTTTTATTCATTCAGTTTAAATGCGTAGAAGCCCATTCCAGAGCCCTTTCTTGGCTTATAGAATCTTTGCTCTAAAAATGACCATTAGATATTCTTGAGTCATGTTTATGACCGTAGGGGCCTCTTTTGGCTCTAGGCGGCCCTTGGCAAAGCTGCTACTCTCGGCGCGCTTTGTGACCTCTTGGCCTGCTTTTAACCGCCAGACTCACCCAAAAACAAACAAATAATAATCGCATCAAATGCGATGAATGAATTCGCGTCGCTGAGGAGTGGGCTTCCATGATCGAAGACTTTTGGAAGGATAAGTACCCCGCCGGGATTGCTGCAGAAATCAATCCAGACGAGTATCCGAATATTCAGGCGGTACTGAAGCAGTCCTGCCAACGCTTCGCCAACAAACCGGCTTTCAGCAACCTGGGCAAGACAATCACCTACGGTGAACTGTACGAACTGTCCGGCGCCTTCGCCGCTTACCTGCAACAGCATACCGACTTGCAGCCCGGTGATCGAATCGCCGTGCAACTGCCCAACGTCCTGCAATACCCGGTCGCCGTGTTCGGCGCCATCCGTGCCGGCCTGATCGTGGTCAACACCAACCCGCTGTACACCGCGCGGGAAATGGAACACCAATTCAACGACTCCGGTGCCAAGGCCCTGGTCTGCCTGGCCAACATGGCGCACCTGGCTGAAAAAGTCGTGCCCAAGACTTCCGTCAGGCACGTGATCGTCACCGAAGTCGCCGACCTGTTGCCGCCGCTCAAGCGCCTGCTGATCAACAGCGTCATCAAGTACGTGAAGAAGATGGTCCCGGCCTATCACTTGCCCAAGGCGATCAAGTTCAACGACGTATTGGCCAAGGGCCACGGCCAGCCGGTGAACGAAGTCAGCCCCGCCAGCGACGAAGTCGCCGTGCTGCAATACACCGGCGGCACCACGGGCGTGGCCAAGGGCGCGATGCTGACCCACCGCAACCTCGTCGCCAACATGCTGCAGTGCAAGGCGCTGATGGGCTCCAACCTGAATGAAGGTTGCGAGATCCTGATTACCCCGCTGCCGCTGTACCACATCTATGCCTTCACCTTTCATTGCATGGCGATGATGCTGATCGGCAACCACAACATCCTGATCAGCAACCCGCGCGACCTGTCGGCGATGGTCAAGGAACTGTCGAAGTGGAAGTTCAGCGGCTTTGTCGGCCTGAACACCCTGTTTGTTGCCCTGTGCAACAACGACGCCTTCCGCAAGCTGGATTTCTCGGCGCTGAAGGTCACCCTGTCAGGCGGCATGGCCCTGCAACTGGCGGCGGCCGAGCGCTGGAAAGCGGTCACCGGCTGCTCCATCTGCGAAGGTTACGGCATGACCGAAACCAGCCCGGTGGCCACCGTGAACCCGATCCAGAACATCCAGATCGGCACCATCGGCATTCCGGTGCCGTCGACCCTGTGCAAGGTCATCACCGATGACGGCGTCGAGCTGGCACTGGGTGAAGTGGGCGAGTTGTGCGTCAAGGGCCCGCAAGTGATGAAGGGCTACTGGCAGCGCGAAGACGCCACCGCCGAGATCCTCGACAGCGAAGGCTGGCTGAAGACCGGTGACATCGCGATCATCCAGCCGGATGGCTACATGCGCATTGTCGACCGCAAGAAGGACATGATTCTGGTCTCCGGTTTCAACGTCTACCCCAACGAGCTTGAAGACGTGCTGGCGACCCTGCCGGGCGTGCTGCAATGCGCGGCCATTGGTGTGCCGGACGAGAAGTCCGGGGAACACATCAAGATCTTCATCGTGGTCAAGCCGGGTGCCAGCCTGACCAAAGACCAGGTGATGGAGCACATGCGCGCCAACGTCACCGGCTACAAGGTGCCCAAGGCCGTGGAATTCCGCGATGCGCTGCCGACCACCAATGTGGGCAAGATCCTGCGCCGCGAACTGCGGGATGAAGAACTGAAAAAGCTGGGTTTGAAGAAGTAACTCGGCCCCCAACAAAAAGCCCCGCAGATGCGGGGCTTTTTATTGAACGCTGATTTTCCCGCATTGAAATGCAATCCAAATGTGGGAGCGGGCTTGCTCGCGAAAGCGGTGTGCCAGTGATATACCGGTTACTGACACACCGCATTCGCGAGCAAGCCCGCTCCCACAGTTTTTACCGTATTCCTACAGTGCGAACTGCGCGAAGCTCACACCGGCACCGGCCGGGCGTACGTCCTTGAGGAACGAGTCCTTGTCGGCACTCAGCTCCAGGGTAATCTCCGGCTTGCGCTTGCCGGCATTGCGCACCACCAGGCCTTCCAGCTTCTCGCGCAGAAACACCGTTGGCACCTTCAGGTGCAGCAACTGGTCGCTCTCGGCGTTGTGCATCAACAAGTGGATCCACTCGTACTGGCCCACGGCAATCCGGCCCACCGGCAGGTCGAACCACCAGATGTTGCGTTTGCGGTCCAGGTCGGTGAAGTGGCAGTTGTTGACACCGAGTACGGCACCGCCCAGTTCCTGGTTTCTGCGGGCAATGGCCTGTGCTTTATTGAGTTTCATAACCTTCCTACGGGATCTGTTACCCAGCGCTTGCGCCTGGATGTGCCCGGCATTCTCGTGGGTTGGCCGCAAAACATAAAGCCAAACCTGTACGGCGCGATGAAATGCCGCTGAAAAAATAATTGAAACTCTCTGGAAAGGCCAAGGGTCAACGTTTACGTAGTGACCAAAATCCTTGATTGTTCCCAGGAGAAATACCATGAGTAGCACATCGGATAAGGCAAAAGGTTTGGCGAACGAAGCCGTAGGCAACATCAAGCAAGGTGTTGGCAAAGTCACCGGCAACGACAAGTTGCGGGCTGAAGGCGTGGTTCAGGAAAAGAAAGGTGAAGTGCAAAAAGCAGTCGGCGACACCAAGGACGCAGTAAAGAAAGCGGTCAAATAGTCCCGACCTGGCTGCCTGCACTCCAGCAGCCCGACGGCCATCCACGGATGGCCGTTTTTGTGTCACCTGCAGTGATTAAAGTTTGGAAATTGTTTCAAGGTCGCCAAATAAGCTACCTTGATGTAGAAAACGGCCCCTGAGTCGCCCACGAACTCAACTTTTTGCGGCGAAAGGAGACGCTATGATTTTTCCGGTATTACAAGGCTTGCCCCTGCACAAAGTGCTGGTGCGCACTGTCACAGAGTTCCTCGATGACGAGATGCCTACGTACGCCTCGGCGCTGGCCTACCAGATGCTGTTCTCGCTGTTTCCCTTCCTGCTGTTCCTGATTGCCCTGATCGGTTTCCTGCACCTGCCGGACTTCTTCACCTGGCTGCGCATGCAATCGGAACTGGTATTGCCGCCCCAGGCCCTGGAGCAGGTCAACCCGGTGATCGACCAGTTGCAGCAATCCAAGGGTGGCCTGTTGTCGGTGGGTATCGTGATCGCGCTGTACACCGCCTCGGCGGGTGTGCGCCTGATGATGAGTGCGATGAATGCCGCCTATGACGTGGTGGAAGGCCGACCGATCTGGAAGCGCTTCCCGCTGTCGATTTTCTACACCGTAGGCTTCGCCGGCATGCTGTTGGCCGCCGCCGCCTTGATGGTGCTCGGGCCGCAGGTGATGGAATGGCTGGCGGGGCAGATCGGCATGCAGGAATTCGTGGTCACCCTGTGGACCATCCTGCGTTGGCCGCTGATCGTCATCCTGTTGATGTTCTCCGTGGCGTTGATGTACTACGTGATGCCTGACGTGAAGCAGAAGTTTCGCTTTATCACCCCGGGATCGGTGCTGGCGGTGGTGGTCTGGATCGTCGCTTCCCTGGGGTTTGGCTACTACGTCAAAACCTTTGCCGACTACAACGCCATGTATGGCAGTATCGGCGCGATCATTGTGCTGCTGTTGTACTTCTACATCTCGGCTGCCGTGCTGTTGCTGGGGGCGGAGATGAATGCGGTGATCGAACACATGTCGGCCGAAGGCAAGGATCCTGGTGAAAAGGACTTTGGCGAGCACGACGAAAAAAAGCATGTCTCAGGCCTTGGCCGCGACCCTTCCCTCAAGCCCACTACCGATGAAGTCTGATCGATGATCCGTGAAATCCTGAAAATGGGCGATGAGCGCCTGCTGCGCATTGCCCCGCCGGTTCCGCCGGAAATGTTCGACAGCCCCGAGCTGTGGCAGTTGATTGATGACATGTTCCAGACCATGGAACACGTCGGCGGCGTCGGCCTCGCCGCGCCACAGATTGGAGTGGACCTGCAACTGGTGATCTTCGGTTTCGAGAGCAGCGAACGCTACCCGGACGCGCCCGCCGTGCCCCAGACCATCCTCATCAACCCGCTGATCACGCCGCTCAGCCCGGTGCTGGAAGAAGGCTATGAAGGGTGCCTGTCGGTGCCGGGCTTGCGTGGGGCCGTCGACCGTTACCAGCAGATTCGCTACGAAGGGTTTGACCCCAAGGGCGAGCCGATTGTGCGGATTGCCGAAGGCTTTCACGCGCGGGTGGTACAGCACGAGTGCGATCACCTGATCGGCCGGCTGTACCCGTCGCGGATTACCGATTTCAGCAAGTTCGGGTTTATCGAAGTGATGTTCCCGGATATGGATCCCACCGCAGACGAATAACCCTCAGGCAAAACACACCTCAAACTGTGGGAGCGGGCTTGCTCGCGAAAGCGGAGTGCCAGTCACCGAAGATATAGACTGATCCACCGCATTCGCGAGCAAGCCCGCTCCCACATTTGTTCTGCGTGCATTCAGCTTATTTTGCGGGCTTCACAAACCGCAACGTCATCCGGTCCGACTCACCAATCGCCACATACTTGGCCTTGTCCTTTTCCCCCAACGTCAACGCCGGCGGCAAGGTCCAGACCCCATCCGGGTAGTCCTTGGTATCTTTCGGGTTGGCATTCACCTCGCTCTGCCCCTCAAGCTTGAACCCCGCATCCGTCGCCAGTTTCACCACATACGCGGTGGTCAGGTAACCGCTGTGCTTGATGTCTTCCAGCGACGCCCCGTCCTTGGCCCGGTGATCCACCACCCCCAGCACGCCGCCCGGTTTCAACACCTTGAAGAACGCCTCGAACATCGCCGGCGCCGTATCCGCCATCACCCAGTTATGCACGTTGCGAAAGGTCAGCACGGTGTCGGCCGAGCCAGGCTTGCCCAGCACCGGAGCCTTGGGGTCGAACTCGGCGAAGCCGGCCTTGGAATAATGCAGCGGGTCTGCGGCGAATTTCTTTTTCAGGTTTTCTTCTGATGTACGCGCATAGGCACTGCTGTTCGGCGCCTGCACGGCAGCGATGTAGTGGCCGTTATCCTTGAGCAGCGGCGCCAGCAGCTCGCTGTACCAGCCGCCACCGGGGGTGATTTCGATCAGGGTCTGGTCGCCCCGCAGGCCAAAGAACTCCAGGGTCTGCTGCGGGTGACGATACACATCACGCGCGCTGTTGGCCGGCACGCGCCAACTGCCGGCGAGCACGGTTGCATACTGCTCGGCGGAAACCGGCGCTTCGGCTGCCTGGCTCAAGGCCGGGGCGAGGAGAGCTGCAAGGGATAAGGCTGCAAGGGTCGCTTTCATGATCATCCTGTAATGGGCCGCTGGTGCCGCCGAGGCTAGCATGGGGCCCACAACGGCTGATCACACTTTATTGAAGGTCGACCTCACCAACGGTTCTAAGCCCATGGCGATCATCGGCTTGTTGCGTTTGTAGCGCACCAGGCGCTCCGACAAGGACTGCGGCAGCAACGTGTCCTGGGTAAAACCCAGGCGTTGATAAAAGCCTTCCAGGTCCGGATGGCACAGCAGCCACACCGTGCCTTCAACGCTTGCGACCGAGGCGCGAATCAATTGCGCCGCCAGCCCCTGGCCACGCAGCGCCGGGTCGACAAACAGCCCGGTCAACCACTGCCCACCCACCACCGGCGTCAGGCACAGGCCCGCGACAATCTCGCTGCCCCTGGCCACCCACAACTGGCCACCCTTGAGGGCCTTCATCGGTGAGTTATGGCTGCGATAGAACTTGTTCAGCAGCGGCCACAACGGCTCTGCCAGTCGGTCGATGTGCAACTCGGGCATGGTTTTCAAACACGCGAATCCAGGGGGTGCAGATTATAAGTCGGGCAAAGCGCCTTCTGTTGGGCAATCGGTGTTATACCCAGTGTTACATCCCCTGTAAGTGGAGCACGCATCATGGCCAAAGGTCTGAATTCCAAGAAAGCTGACAAGAAAAAACCGGCAAAGACCGCCGATGAAAAACGCGCCGAGAAAAAGGCCAAGAAAACCGACAGCAACCTGTTTGGTCATTAAGTTCTAAGCTAAGCACCAAACGATCTGCAAGATTTTCCCGCCCCATTGCACAGAGCAGGATGAAGCCGACTTTTTCGTCGGCCACGCCTGCCCTGAGCTGCCGATGTCCAACTACCTTGATGAAACCCAGCGCCGGGAAATCGAAGCCCTGGCCCAGACCTTTACCGCCCGCACCGAGTGGCCGACCTGGCTGCTGTTGATCGGCGTCTATGCCGGCTGGTTTGCCGTGATCCTCGCCAGCCACTGGCTTGGCCTGTGGCTGAGTACCGCACTGTTGATCCCGCTCGTGACGCTGTGGATGTCCCTGCAACATGAACTGCTGCACGGCCATCCCACCCGCTTCACTGCTTTGAACAAACTCCTCGGCTACGCACCGTTTGCCGTCTGGTACCCCTACACCCTGTACCGCAACTGCCACCTGGTGCACCACAACGACGAAGACCTGACGGTGCCCGGTGTCGACCCGGAAAGCCGCTACCTGAATCAGCGGCAGTGGGACGACAGTTCGCTGTTCGAGCGCACCTTGCATTGGCTGACCAAGACCGTCCTCGGGCGCTTCCTGTTGGGTTCGCCGCTGGCGCTGTGGAAGCTGGCGCGCAACGAGGTCAGACGCCTGCGCGAAGGCCAGCGCCAGGCGTGGCTGATGTGGCTGAGCCATGGCACCGTGACCGTGCTGATGCTGACCTTCATCGCCCACTACAGCGTGCTGCCGGTGTGGCACTACGTGGCGCTGGTCAGCGTGCCGGCCTTGTCGGTGGCGGCGATCCGTTCCTACTATGAGCATCGCCCGCACCCACAACCGGAACAGCGCACGGTGCTTAACGAAGCCGCCTGGCCGTGGACCTGGCTGTTCCTCAACAACAACCTGCACCTGGTGCATCACGACTTGCCGAAGCTGCCGTGGTATTTGCTGCCCACCGTGTACCGCGCGCGCCGCGAACAATGGGTGGCGCGCAGCGGCGGGTTCCTGGTGCAGGGTTACGGCCAGTTGATCGGCCGTCACGGGCTCAAGGCCATCGACAGCCCACGGCACCCCTTTGCTTGAGAGACGACCATGAGTGACCGCTACGCCGAACTGCTGATGTACGTGGCGCCGCAGCAGGTGCAACAGGCCAATGAGCGCTGGCTTTCGCGCATCCTTGAGCGCCTGGGCGCGACCCGCCGCAAGGCTGATCATCTCGACTTGCGCAGCCTGTGGCGTGCCCCGCAATTGCTGCTGACGCAAACTTGCGGCTACCCGCTGATGACCGAACTGCGCGGGCAAGTCCAGGTGATTGGCCGCCCGCGCTACGAACTGCCCCACAGCAGCGGCGGCCAGCATTGCAGCCTGCTGCTGACCCGCGACGACAGTCCCCGCGTTGCCTTGGCGGACTTCCAAGACAGCCGCGGCGTGATCAACGGCCATGACTCCAACAGCGGCATGAACCTGCTGCGCGAACGCCTGGCGCCGCTGCAGCAGGGCGGTCGGTTCTTTGCCGAAGTCGGCATCAGCGGCGCCCATCGCGAAAGCCTGCGCTGGCTGCGGGAAAACCGCGCCGACCTTGCCGCCATCGACAGCGTGACCTACGACTACCTCGCCCGTTTTGCGCCAGAGGAAGTGGCCGGGCTGAGGATCGTCACCCGCAGCGCGCCCAGCCCGACGCTGCCTTACATCAGCGCGCCGGGCTCAAGTGAACACCTGCGGGAGGTCATGAACCTGGCCTTGCAGGATCTGCCCGAAGTGGTGCAAACCCTCGGCGTACACGAAGTGCTGCCCGCCACCGAAGCGGATTACCAGGTGCTGCTGGATTACCGGCAGCAGGCTGAAGCCTTGGGTTATCCACGCCTCCAATGATCGTTCCCACGCTCCGCGTGGGAATGCATCCTGTGACGCTCTGCGTCACGATTTCAAAGCAGACGCAGAGCGTCCAAGGCGGCATTCCCACGCAGAGCGTGTGAACGATCGGTTATATAAAAATACCTTTTAAATATTATTAAAGAATAAGCGGCCTTGCTAGGATCGCTCCACCGGAACACCGGACATAACGCGCAACCTACTCAGATGGAGCCACTATGTCCGGCGCCGACACTTCTCACAGCGATTACGTGGGCGGATTGTTCCGCAGTCATTACGACTGGCTGTGCGGCCGTTTGCACCGCCATCTCGATTCCCGTGCCCACGCCGAAGACATCGCCGCCGACACCTTCGTCCAACTGTTGAGTTCCCCGGGCGTGGCGCCGATCCGCCAGCCACGCGCCTTGCTCACCACCATTGCCCAACGCCTGATGTACCAGCTGTGGCGTCGCCGTGACCTGGAGCGCGCCTACCTCGACGCCCTCGACCAGGACGAAGCCTCGCCCGCGCCATCCCCTGAGGATTTGGCGCAGATGCTCGAAGCCCTGCAGGCCATCGACCAGTTGCTCGACGGCTTGCCGGCCAAGGTCAAGGCGACCTTTCTGCTGTCGCAACTCAATGGCCTGACCTACCCGGAAATCGCGGCCGAGCTGGGCATTTCCCAACGCTCGGTCAGCGACTACATGACCCGTGCCGTCAACCGCTGCCTGCGGCTGTGCCTGGAATGAGCGACGACCTGATCGACAGCGCCACTCGCTGGGTGGTGTTGCTGCGCTCCGGCGAGGCGAGTGCCGCCGACTGGCAGCGTTACCATCAGTGGCGCGCCGCAGACCCGCGTCACGAAGCCTTGTGCCAACAACTGGAAACCCGCCTCGGTGTGTTTCAAATTCCGCAGGCCCAAGGCGTCAGCGGCAAGGTATTGCAGCAGGCACTGGACGCGCCATCCAGCCGCCGCACGGTGTTGCGCGGCGCCCTGGTGGGCGCTGGCCTGATGCTGGGCGCCGGTTGGCTGGCCCGGCCGGTGGTGGAGGATTTGACCGCCGATATCCGCACCGGCACCGGCGAACGGCGCACTGTAGAGCTGGCCGATGGCAGCGAGTTACTGCTCAACGCCCGCAGTGCCGCCGATATTCAATTCGACCCACAACGCCGCGTGGTGCGCCTGCGCGATGGCGAGTTGCTGGTGAAGATTGCCAGGGACAGCAACCGACCGTTTTTCATCCAGACCGATCAAGCTCGACTGCATGCCTTGGGCAATCGCCTGTTGCTGCGCGAGCGCGAAGGGCAGGGCCATGTGGTGGCGCTCAACGGCGCCCTGGAGATCGACGGCCAGAACGGCGAACGCCTGCAACTGGAGGCCGGGCACGAGGTGACTTACGACCGCTTCGGCTTCGGCCCGGTGCTGGCCAGTTCCTCGGGGGCGACGGCGTGGATCGACGGTTTCCTGCAAGTGCGCGACCGCCCGCTGGTGGAAGTGATCGACGCACTGCGCCCGTATCACAACGGTGTGCTGCGCCTTGATCCGGCGGTGGCAGGGTTGCGGGTCAGCGGCCTGTACCGCCTCGACAATCCCGACCAGATCCTCGACACCCTGGCACGCACCCTGCCGATCCACATCACCCGCCGGACCGGGTTGTGGGTGACCGTCAGTGCCACATGAAAACGGTTCACCTCGGTCAATGTGGGAGCTGGCTTGCCTGCGATGCGAGCACCTCGGCCTCTCAGATGTACCGCAGCGATACCATCGCAGCCTCGCTAAAGCTCGACAGCTCCCACAGTTGACCGCGTCGTTTCCGAATGTCGGTTCTAACGACATAACCAAACGATCTGCAAGTTTTCCCCCGGCCATCCCACATCACTCCCGTAAGCGCTGCGGGGAGCAGCGCTCAGGAGTTTCCTTGGGGGGAGCCAACGTGAGCCCATTCAACCGTACACCGCTTCGAACCTTTGCGCTGGTGCCGTTGGCCAGTCTGTTCCTGTCTTTCGCCGCCAGCGCCGAAGAGGCGCGCCAGGTCTACCACATCGCGCCCGGCCCGCTGGACGAAGTGCTGCTGAACATCAGCCGCCAGAGCGGCCAGGTGATTTCCTTCACGCCGCAGCTGGGCAATTATTCCTCGGCGCGGGTCGACGGTTCGCTGTCGGCGCAACAGGCGGTAGACGCCGCGCTCAAGGGCACCGGCCTGCAAGTCCAGGTCAGCCCGGACGGAGCATTCATCATCAAGGAAGGCGCCAAAGTCGCGCCTGCCAGCAACAGCATCAAGGCGCAAACCGCCGAAGCCCAGGCGCCGACCCTCGACCGTGTGGTCGCCATCGGTACCCGTCGCAGCGACGCCACGGCCCTCACCAGCAGCGCCCCGGTGGATGTGATCAACGCCGAAGAACTCAAGCAAACCGGCGCCACCAGCCTCAACCAGGCGCTGTTCCAACTGCTGCCCTCGTTCAACTTTCCGCAGAACAACAGCGCCACCCGCGGCCAGGATCCGAAAGGCGCCTCCCTGCGCGGCTTGTCCCCGGACCAGACCCTGGTGCTGATCAATGGCAAGCGCCGGCACACCTCGGCGGTGGTGAACATTTCCGGTGGCGTGCCGTTCATTGGCGCGCAGCCGGTGGACCTCGACATGATCCCCATCAGCGCCATCGACCACGTCGAAGTGCTGCGCGACGGTGCCTCGGCGCAATACGGTTCGGACGCGGTGGCGGGGGTGGTCAACATCGTGCTCAAGGAGCGCGACAGCGGTGGCGGCATCAACACCCAACTGGGCAAATACGCCCAGGGCGACGGCTTCAGCAAAACCACCGATGGCTGGTACGGCATCGGCTTGCCGGGGGATGGTTTCCTGACCCTGAGCTTCAACACCCTGAACAACAAACCCGATGACATCGGCGACAAATACGTCGCCGACGGCCAGGTACAAGACCCGCGCTGGGGCGGTGCCGGGCGCGACAAATACAACCTGGCGGCCAACGCCGAAATCGGCCTGAACGACCAATGGCGCCTCTACAGTTTCGCCACCTTCGGCCAGGACACTTCGGTAAACAACACGCCGCCGCTGCTGGCCAGCAGCCCGAACAACGTGGCCGGGATCTACCCCAACGGCACCATCCCGAAATACCGCTATCGCTATGAAGACGGCGCCGTCACCGTCGGCACCCGCTATGAAGACGAGAGCATCGGCCGCTTCGATTTGAGCGCCACCTATGGCCGCGACGAGCACGACGAACTGGCTTTCAACACCGTCAACCCGAGCTACGGGATCAACAGCCCGACCAAGTTCAACGTCGCCACCCTGGTCAACGACCAGACCAACATCACCCTGGATTACGCCAAGGATCTGAACGTCGACTGGTCGAGCCATCCACTCACCGTGTCGGCGGGCGTTGCCTACCGGCATGAGCAATACCGGCTGGAGGCCGGCGACTACGATTCCTATTCCTACGGTGGCATCGACGGCGTGCAGGTTGGCGCGGTGCAGGCTTCGGGCCTGACCCCGGACGACGCCGGCACCTTCAAGCGTGATGTGGGCGGCGTGTATTTCGGCCTGGAAAACCAGGTCACCGACAAGCTCCAGGTGGGCATTGCCGGGCGTACCGAGCACTACTCGGACTTCGGTTCAGCCACCACCGGCAAACTCTCGGCGCGCTATGACTTCACCCCGAAAGTCGGCCTGCGGGCCACGGTCAACAATGCCTACCACGCGCCCAGCCTGGGCCAGATCGGCACCTCCTGGACCACCACCACCAACCTCGACGCCAACGGCAACCCGGTGCTGACCCGCATGCTGCCGGCCGACAACCCGGCCGCCCGTGCCCTCGGTGCGCAGCCGCTGAAGCCCGAGAAGTCCACCAACTTCTCCCTGGGCCTGGTGCTGCGCCCAACCGACCAGGCCTCGCTGACCATCGACGCCTACCAGATCTCGATTCGTGACCGCCTGCTGTTCAGCGGTGGCATTTCCGGGCCGCTGGCCGAGCAGATCCTCAAGGACGCCGGCTACGGCCAGTACTCCTGGGCGCAGTTCATGACCAACGCCGCCGACACCCGCACCCGCGGCGTCGACATCGTGGGCAAGTACAACCTGGACCTTGAGCAGTTCGGCAACCTGAACCTGTCGGCGGGCTACACCAAGGCCCGCACCACTATCGAAAAGGTCCACGAAAACCCCAACGGCTTCGAAGTGCTGACCCGTGAATCCCGTGGCTTCCTGGAGCACGGTTACCCGGAAGACAAGCTGGTGTTTGGCGCGGTCCACAAGCTCAACCAATGGACTATCGCCCTCAACGAAACCCGTTACGGCAAGTACCGCAAATACGCCTCCAGCGAAGCCAACGCCCAGTACGACCAGACCTTCAGCGCGCAATGGACCACCGACCTGGACGTGAACTACGCCTTCACCAAACAACTGCGGGTGTCGGTGGGCGTCAACAACCTGTTCGACAGCAAGCCTGACGACTACAACACCCGTTTGCGCCAGACCCCGGGCCAGCAATACAGCTACCTGTCGCCGACGGCGCCGGAAGGGGCGTTTTACTACACGCGGCTCAGTTATGACTTTTAAACCCTGATGCAAAACCTGTGGCGAGGGAGCTTGCTCCCGCTGGGGCGCGTAGCGGCCCCAAGCACTTTGGGCCTGCTGCGCAGTCCAGCGGGAGCAAGCTCCCTCGCCACAAGAGCACTCTTCATGGAATCACCACGAGGTAACACATGAAAACAATCAAGAACCTGCTCGGTGGCTCGCTATTGGCACTCACCGTCCTGGCACAATCAGCCACGGCCGCCGAACCTGCCAAACCGATCCACTTCGGTGACATCACCTGGGAAAGCGGCAGCCTGATCACCGAAGTGCTGCGCCTGATCGTCGAGAAAGGCTATGGCCTGCCCACCGACACCTTGCCCGGCAGCACCGTGAGCCTGGAGGCCGCCCTGGCCAAGGACGATATCCAGGTGATCGGCGAAGAGTGGGCCGGGCGCAGTCCGGCGTGGGTCAAGGCCGAAAGCGAAGGCAAGGTGTTCGGCCTGGGCGACACCGTCAAAGGCGCTACCGAAGGCTGGTGGGTGCCGGAATACGTGATCAAGGGCGACGCCGAACGGGGCATCAAACCCCTGGCCCCGGAGCTTAAATCCGTCGCCGACCTGGCCCGCTACAAAGACGTGTTCCGCGACCCCGAAGACCCGACCCGTGGGCGCTTCCTCAACAGCCCCACCGGCTGGACCTCGGAGATCGTCAACAGCCAGAAACTCAAGGCCTATGGCCTGACCGACAGCTACGTCAACTTCCGCACCGGCTCCGGCGCGGCGCTGGATGCCGAGGTTGCATCCTCGATCCGTCGCGGCAAGCCGGTGCTGTTCTACTACTGGTCGCCGACGCCACTGCTGGGGCGCTTCAAGTTGATCAAACTGGAAGAACCACCGTTCAACGCCGAAGCCTGGAAGACCCTGGCCGACGCCAACAACCCGCACCCCATCGGTACTCGTTCGATGCCAGCGCACCTGGCGATTGGCGTGTCGGCGCCGTTCAAGGCGCAGTACCCGCAACTGGTGACGTTCTTTGAAAAAGTCGACCTGCCGATTGACCTGCTCAACGGCATCCTCGCGCAAATGGCCGAGAAACGTACCGCGCCGCGCCAGGTGGCCGAAGCGTTCCTGAAAGAACAGCCGCAGGTCTGGCAGCAGTGGGTGCCGGCGGACGTCGCGGCCAAGGTCAAGGAGAGTCTCTGATGCGCAAGCTCATCGCAGCCACACTGCTGGCACTGTGCGCCGGGCCGCTGCTGGCGGCAGAACCGGCCACCCTGCGCGTCGGCTACCAGAAAAGCTCGGTGAGCATGGTGCTCGCCCGTGAGCATCACCTGTTCGAGCAAGCGTTGCCGGGCACCAAGGTCGAGTGGATCGAATTCCTCGGCGGCCCGCCGCTGATCGAAGCCCTAAATGGCGGCAGCATCGACATCGGCAATATCGGCGACATCCCGCCGATCTTCGCCCAGGCTGCCGGCATCGACATTCGCTACATCGGCGTCGAGCCCAATGACGGGCGCACCGAAGCCATCCTGCTGCCCAAGGACAGCACCGTGCAAAGCGTGGCCGAACTCAAGGGCAAGCGCGTGGCGTTGCTCAAGGGTTCCAGCGCCCACAACCTGTTCCTCAAAAGTTTGCTGCGTGCCGGCTTGCAGTGGAAGGACGTGAACGTGGTGTACCTGTCGCCCTCCGACGGCCGTGCCGCGTTTGAACAAGGCAAGGTCGACGCCTGGGTGGTGTGGGACCCGTACTACTCGGCGGCCGTGGTGGACGGTTCGGCGAAGGTGCTGGGGGATGGCCAGGGGCTGAACCCGGCGGGCAGTTTCTTCATCGCCAGCGGGCCGTTTGCCAAGCAGCACCCGCAGGCGATTGCGGCGATTCTCAAGGTGTTTGCCCAGGCGCAGCGGTTGTCGCTGGACCAGCATGACGAAAGCGTCGCGCTGATGGCCAAGACATTGGGCTTGCAGCCGGCGGTGGTGGAGAGTTACTTCCAGCACCGCTCGCCGACGCCGAGCCGGCCATTGGAAGCGGTGGATATCGCCAACCAGCAACGTACGGCCGACGCGTTTTTTGCCAACGGCCTGATCCCGAAAAAGGTCGATGTGCAGCAGGTTGTGTTCAAGGCCCCATAACTTTATCCCTGTGGCAAGGGAGCTTGCTGTGGGGGGGAGTTTGCTGTGGCAAGGGAGCTTGCTTTAGGGAAAGAGCTGTTGTGGCGAGGGAGCTTGCTCCCGCTGGGCTGCGTAGCGGCCCCAAAAAAAGCGGGAGCGCTGCGCACTCCAGCGGGAGCAAGCTCCCTCGCCACAGCAAGCTCCTCGCCACAACAGGCTCCTCACCACAACAAGCTCCCTCACCCCATAAAAGCATCTTCAGCATCGACCTTCGCAACCCATCAGTGAGCAGACCATGCAACCGATCTACATCGACTTCCTCAACGGCCTGGACATCGACGAACTGGCCCTGACCAACGACGAAATCCTCAACGCCATCGAATCCAGCCTGGCGATCCAGGGCCGCAGCGAGGCGGTGATCGAGCCGCGCATGCACCTGATTCCCGGCGGTGAAATCAACGGCCACTTCAACGTGCTGCGCGGTGTATTGGGCGGCGCAATCGGCTACGCCGGGGTCAAGGTGGTGGGCGACTTTGTCGATAACTACCGCAAGGGCCTGCCCTCGGAACTGGCGATTCTCAACCTGCTGGACCCGGCCACCGGCATCCCCAAGGCCATCCTGGACGCCTCGGCGATTACCGACATGCGCACCGGCGCCGTCACCGCCATCGGTGCCAAATACCTGGCCCGTCCCGACAGTAAAGTCCTCGCGCACATCGGTGCCCGTGGCACGGCGTATTGGAACGTGCGGCTGCTGGACCACCTGTTCGACTTCGACGAAATCCGCGTGCACTCGCGCCGCAGTGAAAGCCGCGAAGCCTTCGCCGAACGCCTGCGCCGCGACCTCGGCAAGCCGGTGATTGTCACCGACGACTGGGAGTCCACGGTGCGCGGCGCCGACATCGTGGTGGAAGCTTCACGCCTGGATCAGCCGCAACCGTTGCTGCACACCGAGTGGATCAAGCCCGGTGCCTTCGTCGTGCCCTACGGCACCATGAGCGCGGTGGAACTGTCGTTGACCGACATCATGCACAAGCTGGTGGTGGACGATTGGGGCCAGTGCAAGGGCGGGATGTTCGGCGCATTGCGCGCCCATGTCGACGCCGGAAAACTCAGCGCCGAGACCTTGCATGCCGAGTTGGGGCAGATCGTCGCCGGCTTGAAAACCGGCCGGGAAACCCCCGAGGAAACCATCCTGTTCTGGCACCGTGGCTTGAGCCTCAGCGATATCGCCCTGGGCCACGCACTGCTGGAAAAATCCAAACGCCTGGGGATCGGCCAGCGGTTGCGCTGGGCATGATTCACTTCGATCCCGCCGGTTTGACGATTGAGGATTTGCTGTCGATTGCCCGCCAAGACGCACCGGCTGACTTCAGCGATGCGGCCCGCCAACGTATCGACGAAGGGCATCGACTGTTGCTGCGCCTGGTGGCTGAAGGCACGCCGATTTACGGGGTGACCACCGGCCTCGGTGCGGCGGTGGATACGCAGGTCGCGCCGGAACAGGCAAACATTCCTTTGGGGCGTGCGGTGGGCGTTGGCCGCCTGGCCACGCGTGAGGAATTACGCGCGATCACCGCAGCCCGCTTGGCGGGGTTGGCCCAGGGGCGTTCGGGTATTTCGCCGGGTGCGGCGCAGGCGCTGTTGGCGTTACTCAACTGCGGCATGGAGCCCGCGGTGCCGTTGCTCGGCTCGCTGGGTGAGAGCGACCTGGCGCCGTTGGCGCATTTGAGTCTGGCGCTGAACGTGCCATTGACGGGCAAGGATGGCCTGGCGCTGGTGTCGGCCAACTCCGCGAGCATCGGCCTTGGCGCGTTGCTGGTGGCCGAGGCCGAACAGGCATTGCAGGCCGTGTTGGCGGGGCTGGCGTTGTCGTGTGAAGGCTATCGGGCCAACCTCAGTCCGTTTCAGCCGTGGGCTTCGCGGTTGCGCCCGGCGCCGGGGCAAAGCGGGCAATCAGCGGCGTTGCTGGAATTGCTGGCGGGCGGCGAATTGGCCGATAACCCGCGCCGGCTACAGGACCCGCTGAGCTTTCGCTGTGCCACGGTGGTTCAAGGCGCGGCACAACAGGCAGTGCAGGCGTTACGCGAGTTGATCGAACTGGAACTGGCCAGCGGTGCGGACAATCCGGCGTTGATCAGCGAAGACGTGTTGGTGCTGGCCACGGCCAATTTCGACAGCACCCATCTCGCGCTGGCGGCCGAAGGCTTGGGCCTGGCGTTGAGCCGCGTGGCGGTGTGCAGCGCCGAGCGGATTGCCAAGTTGCTGTCGCCGGCCTCCAGTGAACTGCCGCGCTTTCTGATCAACCAGCCCGGGCACGTGGGCATGGCCGCCTTGCAGCGCACCGGTTCGGCGTTGGTGGCGGAGATCGGGCACTTGGCCAATCCGATCCCGGCGGTGAGCGTGCCGGTGGCGGATCGCGTGGAAGATTATGCGGGGCAGGCGCTGGCGGTGGTCGAGAAAACCCGGCAACTGGTGCAGCGCGTGGTGTGGCTGGGCAGCATTGAGTTGATCGTGGCGGCGCAGGCGGTAGACCTGCGCGGCACGGTTCAACTGGGGCAGGGCACCCGGCGTATTCATCAGGCGGTGCGCCGCGAGGTGGCGCACCTCGATCAGGATCGTTCGGGGTCGGTGGATGTGTTGGCGTTAAGCGCATTCATCGAAAACGATGGCTTGAAACCCATTCTCTAAACCAATGAAGATCAAATGTGGGAGCTGGCTTGCCTGCGATAGCGGTGTTGGATTCACCATCGCTATCGCAGGCAAGCCAGCTCCTACAGGTTGATCGCATTTCAGGTCATGGATTTTCAGCGGCCAGGGCGGCAATCACCGCCGGCCGCTCACCGACCCGCTGCTGAAACTTCGCCAACGCCGGCCACTGCTGCAAGTCGATATCAAACAACCCCGCCCAGCGCAGCACCACAAACAGGTACGCATCCGCCACTGAGTACTGCGCGCCCAGCAGGTAATCCTGGCGCTCCAGGGTCTGTACCAGAATCGCAAAACGCTTGAACAGCGTGGCCTTGAACAGCGCCTTCACCTCATCGGGAATCGCGTCCTTGAACAACACTCCCAGCCCGCCATGAATCTCGCTGGAGACAAAGTTCAGCCACTCCTGCAAACGCACCCGCTCCCAGCTGCCATTGGCCGGCGCCAGGCCCGCTGCGGGTACCCGGTCGGCCAGGTATTGCAGGATGGCCGCGCCTTCGGTCAGTACCTCGCCGTTGTCCAGTTGCAGTGCGGCCACATAGCCCTTGGGATTGATCTGCAGGAAATCATCACCGTCAGCCGTGAGCTTTTTCTGGTTGTCGACGCGAATCAATTCAAACGGCAGGGCCAATTCCCGCAGCGCGATATGGGAGGCGAGGGAACAGGCATTCGGGGAAAAATACAGCTTCATCGGGGCAACTCCGCAGGACAGTTGCCTTCAGTCTCGTGGGCATGGCACCTTGGGTAAAATTAATCTTTCAGAATCCTGCCATAAGGACAGCTACTGCCATGATGAACCTGATGCACTGGCGCCTGCTGGTGGCCGTGGCGGACAACGGCAGCATCACTGCCGCCTCCGAACGAGTGGGCATGACTCAGTCCGCCGCCAGCCAGGCGATGGCGGCCATGGAGGCCAACCTCGGTGCGCAGTTGTTTGTGCGTGAGGCGCGTCAGACCGTGCCTACCGCCCTGGGCCTGCAAGTGATCGAGCAGGCGCGGGTGATGTTGGAAGCGTTGCAGGCGATTCGCACCACCGTGGACGAAGCGCGGCCGATGCTGCGTGGGACGATTCGCATCGCGAGTTTCCCCATGGTGCTGGCGGTGTTCCTGCCGCCGCTGCTGCGTCGGTTCAACCAGCTTTATCCCGGCATCGAGGTCACGGCCCTGGAAGTGACCGACGATGAAGTGAACACCTTGCTCGACGCGAATCTGATCGACCTGGGCGTGGTGCTCAACCCGCCGTCCGAGCGCAATGCCGCCGTGCTGGGGCGCGATAACTGGGTGGCGGTGCTGCCGATGGCCCACGGGTTTTCCCGGCGCCCGGCGCAGGCAACGGTCACGCTGGAAGAGTTGGTGGAGCAACCGTTCGTGCTTGCCACCGGCGGCTGCGCCGTCAACGCCCGCAGCCTGGCGCAGGAAGCCGGCCTGGTGCTGCGCGAGGTGCGGGTGGAGGTGCGCGAGTGGAACAGCGCTTTCAGCCTGGTGCGTGAAGGCGTGGGTGTGACGCTGGTGCCCGAGATGACCCTGCCGGCCCAGCGCCAAGGCTTGCGCATCATGCCCCTGGCGGAGCCGGTGCATCGCGAGTTTGCGTTGGTGACATCACGCCACCAACCGCCTTCAGCAGTGGTTAATGCTTTGTTGCAAATGCTGGCTGACTAGTGGCCTTGCATAGCGCCAACGCCTGTCTATGCTCACCCAGAACCGTTGATGACGCTCGGCATATAAAGCGTTTCGGATAGGTTTCCCCATAAAGGTCTTCGATCAAGATTCAAACCGTGAATGGAATGCGCCCGCGTGGGCGTCGGGAAAATAAAGGGTGATCTGACATGTTCAACCGCCAACACAAATCCGACCTGCTGGAAATCGAACGTTTCTCCTGCGCCCTTACCGAAGCCAAAGCCAAATTGGCCGCCATCAGCCGTTCCATGGCAATGATCGAGTTTGATCGCGACGGCATCGTGCTGGATGCCAATGAAAATTTCTGCAAGACCATGGGCTACCGCGCCGAAGAAATTCGCGGCAAGCATCACCGGATTTTCTGCGAAGAGGCCTACACCCACACCGACGCCTACGCCAAGCTCTGGCGCGACCTGGCGCGGGGCGAGCCCCTCAGTGGCACCTTCATGCGGTTGAACAAGCATGGCCAGGAAGTGTGGCTGGAGGCCAGTTACATGCCGGTAATCGGTGCCGACAACCAGGTGCAAAGCGTGATCAAGGTGGCCTCGGACATCTCGGCGCGGATTCACCGCGAGCATGAAAACCAGAGCTTGATCGACGCCATCGGCCGCTCCATGGCGGTCATTGAATTCACCCCGCAAGGCCAGATCCTGAATGCCAACGACAACTTCCTGAAGACGGTGAAGTATTCCCTCAGTGAAATCGTCGGCCAGCACCACAGTCTGTTTTGTCATCGCGGTGAGACCGATTCGCCGGCCTACAAGGCATTCTGGGCCTCGCTCAATCGCGGCGAATATCACTCCCACCGGTTTGAGCGCAAAGACAAATTCGGCCAAACGCTGTTCCTGGAAGCCTCCTACAACCCGATCTTCGATGCCAACGGGCGCTTGTACAAAGTGGTGAAGTTCGCCAGCGACATCACCGACCAGGTCACCACCTTGCGCACGGCTGCCGACTCGGCTCACGCCACCTCGGTGCAAAACGACGCCTGCGCCCGCAAGGGTTCGGAAGTGGTGCAGCAGACCGTGCAGATCATCGAAGAAATTTCCCGTGACCTTAACGAAGCGGCCGTGAGTATCGACGCGGTGAGCAAGCAGTCGGACATCATCGGCACCATCGTCCAGACCATCCGCGGCATCGCCGACCAGACCAACCTGCTGGCGCTCAACGCGGCGATCGAAGCGGCCCGGGCGGGCGAGCATGGGCGCGGGTTTGCGGTGGTGGCGGATGAGGTGCGCAGTTTGGCGGCGCGAACCAGCCAGGCGACGATCGAGATTGTGGATGTGGTGCGCAAGAACCACGACCTGTCGATCAGCGCGGTGTCGAGCATGCAGTCGAGCCTGAGCCGCACGGGGCTTGGGGTGGAACTGGCGAATGAGGCGGGGCAGGTGATCCTGGAGATTCAGGAAGGGTCACGGCATGTGGTGGATGCGATCAGTCAGTTCAACTCGACACTGCAACTGCAGTAACACACCGTTATGGCCGAGAAATAACCTGTGGCGAGGGCGCTTGCTGTGGCGAGGGAGCTGCTGTGGGGGGGGGGGGGGGGGGCGCCGGGGGGGGGGGGGGGGCCCCCCAAAAAAGTGGGGGGGGAGACCCCAGCGGGGGTCGCAACGACTCCCCCC